>DATGJK010000292.1:0-8008 GCA_035295245.1 Acidobacteriaceae bacterium | reverse complement strand
GAACCCCGTGCAGAACCTGCCACTTACCAGTGAACAGCGAAAGTTGGTCGACGAGTACGTGCAGGTTCGTACGCAGTACCGCGCCTGGAAGCCGGACGTCAATCCGCACACGGCGCGATTTATCGAATTGCAGCAAGTGCTGGCGGGGCTGGGCGAAGTACTCAACCCCGAGGATTCGGGCATCCTGACCGGCAACAAGTTCGTGGTGCCCGTATCCGCCCGGGAACGGCGCCGCACCATCGTCCGCATCCCACAACTCTTTCGCAAGTTGGGGGGAAAATGGGTCGCTGAAAACTGCAAGCCCCCGCTCGCCGCACTCGAGAAGTCACTCTCCGAGAAAGACCTGGCTAAGTTCGTCGAGGAATCCCGAACCGGCCCTCGGAACCTGGGAGAGCCTGTAGCGATCGCCGCCACAAAAGCGGCGTAACCTCAACCCGACACAGAAGGCTAACGCCCGACGTGTCTCTCGTGACCTCACCCGGTGGTGAGACAGGGGCCGAAGGCTTTCGTTTATGCGAGCTACCCACACCTACGTGATCCTGGACCTGTCGCCGGAGCAGCCTTGACGGGCTGGTACGCCCTGCAGACCCGAAGCTGCTGCGAGCAGCGGGTGGCCGGCAGTTTTACCGCACTGGAGGCTTTCTACCCGTATTCGGAATCGTTGGGCTACCGCGGTGCGGTGGTGCGGCGCCCCTATTTCCCCGGGTATGTTTTCTGCCGCGCCGACGTCGGCGACCTGGCCCAGCGGCATTCGCTGATCGCCTCGCCGTGGGTCACGCGCCTGGTCGGGCACGGGACTGACCCCGAACCGATTCCCGAATCGCAGATTCACTCCGTCCAGATGGTGGCGGCCTGGGCCAGCGAGCTGGCCCGCAAGGTGGAAGTGATTCCGACCGCCGCGTTCAAGCCCGGGGAGTTGATTTTGATCAACCACGGCCCGCTCCGCGGCGTGCAGGGCTACGCGGTCTGTGCCAAGGACAAGCTGCGTTTGATCGTGCAGATCCAGATGCTGGGGCAGGCGGTGTCGGCCGAAGTCGACGCCACCTGGTTGCAGCACTGTTCCAAAATACTGACGTGCCCCGCAAATCCAGGCCGGCGCCCGACTACCTGACACAGGAAGAAATCGAGCGGTTCTTCCGGTCGATCCCTTCGGTGCGCGATCGGGCGATGTTCCGCCTGGCGTATCACCGCGGGCTGCGCGCGTCGGAGCTGGGCATGATCCAGTTCGGCGACTACCGAGCGACTGCCGGCCGGCTGTTCGTCAGGCGGCTGAAGGGCAGCCGCTCCGGGGAATTCCTGCTGGTCGACGCCGAGAAGGCGGCGCTTCGCGCCTGGGTGCGGCAGCGCGGCACCGGCGAGGGCCCGCTGTTTCCGTCTCGGAACCACCGGCCGATCTCGCGTAAGCGCCTTGACCAGTTGATGAAGCGCTACTGCCAGGCGGCGGGCATCGGGCCGGAGAAGGCCCACATGCACGCGCTCAAGCACTCCTGCGGCACGCACCTCTCGGCGAGAGAGCCGGACATTGTCGCGATCCAGGACCACCTGGGACACGCGAACATCCAGAACACGATGGTCTACGTGCAGATCGCGAGCCGGCGGCGAGACGAGTTCGGGGAGCGGTTGAAGGACTGGGGCAAGTGAGTTGTCCGAAATCGGCGGACAACTGAAAACGACGATGATTCCACGAATTGGACAATACGTTGAAGTGGCCCCGCAGAATGCTGATTCAAAGCCCTTTGTTTGCAATAACGGGTTGGCGCGAACGGGACAGAATAGCCATTCTGTCCAACTCAGTCATCCACGTAGAATCAAGGAGTTAGCGTGTCGCCAGTAGACCAGCCAAGGACATTCGCCGAGGAGCTCGACCGGCTCCGGCGCCGGCACGAGCGCCGGACGAACGCCTACTTCGCAGCCGCGCTGGTGTTGGTCTGGAGCATGTGCTCGATGATGGCCCTGTGCAGCAGGCCGCGCGCCTGGGTGCCAACGGACGCAGCGGTGGCGCGTCTTTCTTCTCCCCCGCTGTCCACAGTCGCCGATTCGAAATAGGGGTCACGGAGGCAATCTTGTCGTACAACGCGATTCGAGGGGCGGCGGTCGCCGCAGTGGCGGGAGTGCTGGTCTTCGCCGCCGCCACCCAGCCGTCAGCCTGTTCCCAGCACGACAGTTTTTGGGCGCACGTCTACAAACCGCAGCGCCTGGAAGTGCAGGAGCCCTGCGTCTCGGTCACCGGCGTCGTGGTCGACGCCACCGCCGGGAAGAAGAAAGACGGCGTGCGGCACGAGTCCGACGGCGACAGCCACGGCTGGCTCAAACTAGACCCGGGACAAGAGAAGTACCTCAACGCCGGCAACAGGGCGGATGAGGGAGGCAATCTCGTGTTCGAGGTGCAATGCCTCTACAAGGTGACGCAGGCCGACGCGATCGACGCCTGCAAGGGCTGGACGAACCCGCTGAAATTGCTGCCAGTGGGGACGCATGTGCGCATGACCGGTTCCTGGGTGAAGGACGATAACCACGCCAAGTGGTTTGAACTGCATCCGGTTTTCTCGATCGAAGCGGTGAAGTGAGCCTTGACCCCAGCCGAGTTTGAAGCCTTCTACGCCGACAACCGCACCACGTTGCGATTCCATGCCAGCCGGCTGCTGCGGACCCCGACCGAAGTCGAGGACTGCACCCAAAGCGCCTGGCTCAAGATCTTCCAGCATTGGGACCAGTGCCGCGGGAACCGGCGCGCGTGGGCCATTTCGATCGTCATCAACGAAGCGCGCGAGGTGGGGCGGAAGGCGGCGACCCGGCCGCAATGCGCCCAACTACCGGACCATCTCGGCGACCGCGAGCCTCGGGTCGACAGTCAGGAGAACACGATTATCGCAAGGCTGCTGATCGCCCAGATCTGGAACGCCACATCGCCGCTGAATCAGGCGGCGGTAGCGGAGTGGATGAATGGCGCGATGGCCAACAGCCACCCCGGGAAGATCCGGGCGTTCAGCGGACGACAGGAGATGCGGAGGGCGTACCAGTGCCTGTGAACCGATTCGGCGAGGAACTGAACGCACCGCTTCCGATGATGGGGCTGCCGCGAAACGGCACCGCCGCAGTGAACCCCGCCGCAGCGCACACCACGCCACCGGCGAATCCGCGGCCGCCGGCAGCGGCGCCGCCATCACCAGCGCCGCAGCCCGGTCCCCCGCCAGCCTCGCCCGAGCCGCTGCCTGTGTTTCAGAAGCCGGCCGCAGGAATGGCGCGCTGCCCCAACTGCGGGACGGAGAGCCCGATCACGCACTGGCTGAACGATTTCGGCGGCTACTGCCCGAAATGCGGAATCGGCCAGGTGGATCTCCCCGCGGCAGCCACGGCAGCAGCACCGCCGCCGGCGCCCGCGCCACCGCCCCGTCCTAAGGGACCGGCAAAGATCTTCGTGGTGTGCACGGATTCGGTAGCAGGCAAGTACATCGCCTTCGCCGGTGATCCGACCAAGCACGCGTCGGGGACGACTGAAGCGGAAGCGATTCTGGGCTACCTGGAAGCATCGAAGGCGATCGAGGTCGTGCGGATTGCTCAGTGAGCAGCAGGTTAAAGCCGCCGCGCTGACGGCGCAGGGAAAGTCCTCGACTGATTGCGCGACAGCCGTCGGTGTCTGCAAGAAGACGATCCTGCGGTGGCGGCAACTGCCGGAGTTCCGGGTCCGCGCTGAAGAAGAACACGCCGAGCTGCGTAAGAAGATTCGCACCACCGGGGCCGCCGTCAAGGAAGTCCGGATCAAGGCCAAGAAGCGGCGCCTGGCTGCGCTCTACCGGATCCTGCGAAAACGCGCCGGCAATGCTCTGGCCGGCGGGGCAGAGTGGGACGACACCGGGTTCATGGTGCGCCGCGAGGTCTGCGTCGGCGGCGGCAAGTACGGAACGTTCACGGTCGAATATGAGCTCGACAAGGGGATGCTCGACGCCATCCTTGACGTCGAGAACAGCATCGCCGACGAGTTGGGAGAGCGCCACAAGGTCATCGACCACCACCTGAGGATGTTCGACCGCGCGCCGGGCGACAAGTCGGTGCAACTGGCGTCCGTGCTCGATGTGGACCAGATCACGGCGCTCCTGGCGCTGATAGGCGACGATGAATCTGCTGGAGAAGCTGCCTCCGGCCCTGCTGGCAAAACTGACGGCGGAGCAGAAGAGGCAACTCGCGAACCTGACGGCGACGGGCCGGGAGCTGCAGCAGGCCCTGGACATCCGGAAGCACAACAAACGTGAGACGATCTTCGCGGACCACGGACGCTTCCACCGCGGGCTCTACCCGAAGCACGTAGCCTTTTTCGACGCGGGCGCGCGCCACAAGGCGCGCCTCTTCATGGCGGCCAACCGGGTAGGCAAAACCGAGAGCGGCGCCTACGAGGCCACCTGCCACGCCACCGGCATTTACCCGCACTGGTGGAAAGGACGACGATTCCCCGGCCCGACCGAGGGGTGGGCATGCGGCACGACGGCCGAAACTTGCCGTGATATTGTCCAGAAAGCGCTGCTCGGTGGCGTCTCGGAAATGGGCAGCGGCATGATTCCGCGCCACCTGATCCTCGACGTCAAGCCGCGGCCGCACGGGCTGAAGGACGCCAAGGAACAGATTCTGGTGCGGCATGCGAGCGGCGGCGTCTCGGTCATCGGGCTGAAAAGTTACGAGCAGGGGCGGAAGAGCTTCGAGGGCACCGCCAAGCACTGGATCTGGGACGACGAGGAGCCGCCGAGCGACGTCTACAGCGAGCAGACGATGCGCACCGCCACGGTGCGCGGCATCCTCTGGCTGACGTTCACGCCGCTACAGGGAATGTCCGAGGTGGTCAAGGGATTCGTGGAGCCCGAGAAAGGCAAAGAAAAGTGGTACGTGCAGGCCGGCTGGAAAGACGCGCCGCACATTCCCGAGGATGAGAAAGAAGAGCTTATCCGAACCACACTCCCGCACGAACTGAAGGCCCGTACCGAGGGCGAACCAAGCCTCGGAATTGGCGCCATCTACCCGATCGCGGAAGACCGGATAGTCTGCAAAGAGATGGTCATCCCGGATAGCTGGCCGCGATCGTACGGGATGGACGTCGGGTGGAATTGGACGGCGGTGGTCTGGGGCGCGCGCAACCCGTCGACCAACACCACCTACATGTACGCCGATTACCTGGGCGAGCAGGAGGCCCCGGCGGTACACGCAGCCGCGGTCCGAGCCAAGGGAGAGTGGATCGAAGGCGCGATCGACCCGGCGGCGAACGGGCGTAGCCAGGTCGACGGCCAAAAGCTGATGGATATCTACCGGCGGCTGGGGCTCAAACTCATCAAGGCCGACAACGCCGTATCGAGCGGGCTGAAGGTATGCTGGGAAGGTCTGGTGGATGGAACCATCAAGGTCATGCCGAGCTGCGAGAACTGGCTCCGCGAATTCCGGAAGTACCATCGGGACACGAAGGGCGCCATCGTCAAAGCGAACGACCACTTGATGGACGCCTGGCGCTACCGGATGGTCAGCGGCCGGGCGATCGAGCGAGTGATGCTCACACGGATTACGGCGCCGCCGACGGAAGCGGGAGGGGGAGAACGAGGATGGATGGCTTGATGCGGCAAAAGCTGAAGCTGACGCTCGGGATTACCCTGCTGGCGTTCGGCATTGGAGCGCTGGTAACTGGTTTCGAGACGGGATGCCGCTCGCACCACGAAGTTACCTTCCACCAACCGCACACCGCAGCCCACACCATCACGCTGTCCTCGACGACGCTGACGTACGCGCTGAAAGGGCCGCCGACCTGGCCGAGCACGGTGTTCCTGGGAAGCCTGGCAGGGATCACGCCGCCAGGGGATCCGACTTCGACGTCTGGCATTGGGACGCCGGGTGGTGCGCCGTCGTTCACCCTGCTGATGATCGACCAGGAAGTCATGCAGGTGTTCAGTCTGAATGCCTCCAGCAAGTCAGTGCTGGTGAACCGCGGGTATCTGGGAACGGCGGCCGCCGCGCACAATGCCGGCGCCATTGTGTACTTCGGACCGCCCGAGTATTTTTCGTGGAACTAAGCCAAAGGAGCCTGCCATGTTCGAAGTAAGAGCAGAAGTGATCGACCAGAAAACGGGCGAGGTGATCTGGGATGCCAAGATGCCCAACGTGCCCGAAGAACGCGTGATTGCAGCGGGAGAAACCACGCCCGGTCTCAGGACGGTGCTGGCCGTGATGCAGTCTGCTGCGGAAGGGCGCTGAGCCTTTTTAGGAGCCATGACCCTTCTTTTCGTCACCGTCGGCCTGGCCCTCGCGCTCGCCGGTGATTACACCTTCAAGTCTGACCGGCATGTGTGGCTCGGGTTCATCCTTTACGCAACGTCGGGAATACCGGTGTGGTTTTCGTATCGGCACGGCAGTTGGATGGAGGTGGCCATGTACTGGTCGGTGCTGGCAATCTTGATTTCCGCACTGATGGGGGTGACGATCTTCGGCGAAGTTCTCACCGGCAGACAGCAGATCGCTTTCGTGCTGGCCGTGATCGCGGTTGCCATGTGGAATCTGAAATGACCTCCGATCGCGCTCGGTTCTTCGAAGAGCAGCAAGGCGCAAGACTGGGCCTCGCGGACCACCGGTAATGGCGCAATCCTTTGATCCACGGCCCGACGCCCGGGCCGAAACCGAAATCGAACGCCGCTGGCGGTTGTATCGGGAACAACTGCGCGAAGAGGAAGACGCTCGCATCGCAGCGGGGTTAGAGCCGGCGCGGGTGGAGCATAAGCGGCCAATCGAAGCGGTGCACCCCGGCGGCAATAACTGGATGGTGTAATAGGGACTGATGGCGAGTTGCCAAACGCATAGCAGTCACTCCGCGATAAGGGTTTTGGCCCTTCAGTTAAACTGCGATCGCTCGTACTACACACCGACCAAGCGATAGACGGCGCCTTGTGCTTCCGAGTTGGTGGACTTCCAGACGGCCGAACAAAGTACCTCGCCTACCGCGACCACGCATGGCGCATGTGGGAAGCGGACCCGGACGCGTGGTTCGGAGAATATCACACGCTGGAGGAAGCGCTGAACGGCCTATACGACCTGGCGTCTGCGAACTAAATAAAGCGATGGACAACAAACTGCACCGCCGCTCGTTCTTCAGCGCCCTATTCGGCGCGCCGGCTGCCGCAAGTATACTTGCCGAGGCCGCACCTTCATCGACGACACTCACCTCCGCGCCGTCCGGATCGACGACTTCGGTTAAGGTGCCGCCAAGTAAGCCGGTGACTCTCCCAATCGACGAAGCAAAGGAAGCCGTCCGCCACGCGATGCGGATCGTTGGCGCACTGGGGCCAGGACACAGGCCGTCGAGCGACGAAGAGTCCGAGGCGCTCGACGTCCTGAACATGATTCTCCGGAGGGATCCCCCTCTGGCCGACCCGACCGAGCGACTCACGCTTATCCACCTACTTGCGTCGGAATTGCAGCCCCGTTACACGCCAACGCAAAACGGGTGGTACGGAGAGCCCCTCCTGGCGTCGTACGCCGAAGCGTCCGTTTACCTCGCAACCGCGCCGCCAGTGGGTGCCAACGAGGAAGCGGAACTGGAGCAGTTCTACCGCGGCAATCAATGGCCGGCCGAAATTAGGGGACAGCGGAGTCAGCAGGGCAGGCCGAGCCTGACCATCAACATGCTACCGACGATCGTCAGGGCCATCACCGCAGCCACGCCGGGCGAGCTTACCCCCCAGGAGCACCGGCGGTTGACGCTGGCCGTCACCAAGCAGAACCGCGACGCACAGCGCTGCTACAACTACATCGCCTCGGAACGGTGCGAGCGCCGGATGGTGCGCGGCTGCATTACCCGGGCAGAGAAGGCAAGCTGAGCGTGCGCAATCTACGCCTACTCGGCGATCGCCTAGCCATCCAGTGGGAGCCGGAGCCGGAACGCCAAGTGGCGTCGAGCCTCATCATCATCCCGGAAACCGCGCGGACGCCGGCGAACAGCGGACGGGATAGATTCACACGCCTCGGGCGTGTGATTGCCACCGGC
>DATGJK010000291.1:0-3511 GCA_035295245.1 Acidobacteriaceae bacterium | reverse complement strand
GGGTTTAGGGGATAGGGGATAGGGGGTAGGGAAACATTCGCCGGGCTGCGCCCTGGATGAAGACGACCGTGCAGCGAGGCATCGCGGGATCATCTCGGCGAGGATTCCCTGCTCCTTCATGAACGAGTGGTCAACGGACCGGCACAGACGCCAGACGGCCATCTCACCGTTGACCCCAAGCGGACGTAAGAGCAAGGTGCAACTGTGAGTTCCATGACTGGCCGGGCGCCGCGGAACCTCTGCACAATTTGACGTCCGCTCCATTAGACTCTGTCGTACTGTCGTAAGAGCCTTGCTCCCCCATTGGGCGGGCGCAGAGGATTCACACAACGAGGCCACCCCGTCCCGTTGTCGTCCGTTGCTCAGCTGATTGTTTTGCCAGCAACTTTGCCGCTGGATTGTGCGCGCAGCACTCTTTCGTTCCGCCAGGAGCAGCAGTCATGCAGACGTCGTCCAGGGAACGGCAGGGCACCGGTTCTGCTTCGCCGGATCCGCCGCAGCAGATCGGACCGTATCAGGTCCTCGCCAGGATCGGCGAAGGCGGCATGGGCGTGGTATATCGCGCGCATGACACGCGGCTCAACCGCGATGTGGCGCTTAAGGTGCTGCCACCCGCATTTGCCGAGGACCCTTCACGGATGGCGCGCTTCGAGAGGGAGGCTCAGCTGCTGGCGTCGTTGAATCATCCGAGGATCGCGGCGATTTATGGGCTGGAGGAGTCGGGTACGACGCGGGCGCTGGTGATGGAGTTGGTGGAAGGGCCGACGCTGGCGGAGGGCATCGGGCGATCCTCAGGGTCAGCTCGGCCCAGGGCGGGATCGGCTTCGCCGGCGCAAGCGGCTGGATCGGGGAGTGGATCAAAGAAGTCCGCGGCGGGCGGCGGAACGCAGAGCCATGGGCACAGAGCGGCACTTGCTCTGGACGAAGCTTTGCCCATTGCTCATCAGATTGCGGAGGCGCTGGAGTACGCGCACGAACACGGCATCGTGCATCGCGATCTGAAGCCGGCCAACATTAAGGTCACGCCTGACGGCGACGTCAAGGTGCTCGACTTCGGTTTGGCCAAAGCGATGGTGTCGGAAGAGGGTTCGGCGGAGATGGCGAATTCACCGACGCTGAGCCTGGCGATGACGGAGGCCGGCTTCATCATGGGCACCGCCGCCTACATGGCTCCGGAGCAGGCGAGGGGAAAGCAGGTGGACCGGCGGGCGGACATTTGGGCGTTCGGATGCGTGCTCTACGAGATGCTCACCGGGCAGAAGGCGTTCGAGGGTGAGACGGTATCCGACGTGCTGGCTTCGGTGATCAGGGGCGAGCCGGACTGGAGCGCTCTGCCGGGAGATACGCCGGCGGAGGTTCGGAAGCTGATTCGCCACTGCCTGGCCAAGGATCCGAAGCAGCGGTTGCAGGCGATTGGCGATGCGCGGATCGCGATTGAGGAAGCAGTTTCGGGGACGGATCAGGAATCGGCAGTTCCCAGCAACCAGGCTGCGGGGAGCACGCACAGTACGCTGTTGCGCCGCGGTCTTCCCTGGGGACTCGGGGTGACGGCAGTTGTCTTCGCTGCCGCCACTGCATGGCTCGCGTTTGCGCCCCGACCCGAGCCAAGCGTGGTGCGGTTTTCAGTCTCACGACCGGAAAACCTGGTCAACTTCGGCGACCTGAGCGTCTCGCCCGATGGCCACAATCTGGCATTCGTCGGCTCTTCCGGCTCCAGTCAGTCCTCGTTGCTCTGGGTGCGCGCACTCGACAGCATGAGCCCGCGTCCGCTGCCGGGAACGGAGGACGCCTCGATGCCGTTCTGGTCGGCGGACAGCCGGTGGATCGGCTATCAGGCGAACGGCAAGCTGCAGAAGATTGCTGTCTCGGGTGGTCCGCCGGTGACGATTTGCGACGTGCGCAATCTGACGCTGCCGAATCCCGATCACCACACCACGGGCTCATGGAACCGCGATGGCGTCATTCTCTTCTCCAACACTGGCGGTATTTACCGCGTGCCCGATGCAGGCGGTACGCCAACGCTGGTGGTTGCTCAGGATGCAGCGCGCAATGAGAGCGGATTGGCCCTGCCCGAATTTCTGCCGGACGGCCGTCATTTTCTTGTGGAGGTGATCGCAAATTCCGACGGCCGCAGGATCGCTATGGGCTCTCTGGACTCGAAGTCGCTCGTGGATTTGACGCCGGCAAGTTCTCATGCCCTGTATGCCTCGCCGGGCTATCTCTTCTACCTCGATCAAACGACGCTGATGGCGCGCCCATTCGACGCCAGGGCGCTGCGTTTCACCGGCCCACCGAGTCCTCTTGCTCAGAACGTTGGACAATTCACCGGCCCCGATTACGGCTACTTCTCCGTCTCCGCGGCAGGCGTGCTGGCTTACCAGACCGTGCCCGATGCAGGGAACCAGATGGCCTGGTTCGATCGCTCCGGACACAACCTGGGCATCGCCGGTCAGCCCAACATCTATTCCAGTCCCGCAATTTCGCCCGATGGCGGCAGGCTGGCTGTCGCTGTGGGGGAACATGGCAAGGCCGACATCTGGGTTTACGATTTGAAACGCGGCACCGCCTCGCGCCTCACCTTCAACCCTGCCTATGATGTCAACCCGGTCTGGTCGCAGGATGGAAGGAGAATCCTCTTCACATCGGATCGCAGGGGTTCCTGGGATATTTACCAGAAGGCCGCGAACGGCCTGGAAACGACGCAGCCGGTCTTTCAATCCGCCGGTCAGAACAAGGCTCTGGATGACGTCACGTCCGACGGGCGCTACGCGCTCTACGACACAGCGGACGGCTCGGCAGGGACACAACTGTGGGTTTTACCCCTCTCCGGGGACCGCAAGCCCTTTCCCTTTGTGCAGGGTAATTTCGGGGCCACATCGGGTCAGTTCTCGCCGAACGGGCGCTACGTGGCCTACACCTCCAATGAGACGGGAAGAAACGAAGTTTATGTGCAGACATTCCCGCAGCCCACAGGCAGGTGGGAGATTTCGACGGCAGGCGGAGCGGAGCCGATGTGGCGGCGCGACGGCAAGGAGCTGTTTTATCTCGCTCCCGACGAAAAGCTGATGGCCGTGGATGTGGATACGACGTCGGCGGCATTCCAGGCCGGGATTCCCCGGGAATTGTTTCAGACGCAGCTTGTGCCGTTATCGTATTGGCGGAACATTTACGTCCCCTCGCCGGACGGGCAGCGCTTTCTGATGATTACGCCCGTGGGCAAGGGGAAGGCGGAGCCGATGACGGTGGTGGTGAACTGGCCGGCGGTCCTGAAGAAATAGGCGCTACGGCACGGCCACTTCGCCATTCCGGTAACGCGAACGGGCTTCCCTGCTGACCCGGCGGGCTGCCGGTGCAAGCCGGAGCGTGCCTATACTACACTTGACTCCATTCGCGTTACGCGATGGACCGACCAATCCCCTTCCCAGCTGGCCAATGCGAATTCAGTATTTTCTGTTTGTTGCGCTGTTCTGTTCCTCTGCAGTTGTCAACGCGCAAACCCAGTCATCGCCGC
>DATGJK010000290.1:0-17863 GCA_035295245.1 Acidobacteriaceae bacterium | reverse complement strand
CCGCCGTCTTCGCCTGCTTCGACAGGGCGGCGTGGGAAGCGGTCGAGCGTGGCTCGCGCTGCAGCGCCTCTTCGCGAGCCCGCGAGCGCCGCGCCGACTTTTTCGGAGCAGCTCTGCGGCCGGTCCCGCGTTCGTAGTCGCGCTCGGCTTTCCGGCGAGTGCTCTCGCTGGTGCGGCCCGGCTTGGGTGGCGGCAGCGGAATCCCCGCGCGGCGCGCCTTGCTCAGGCCAATCGCGATGGCCTGCTGCGGCGAACGCACTCCGTGCTTGCCCTGCCGCACATGCTCCACCTCTTCGCGGACGAACTCGCCTGCCGCAGTCGTCGGCGCCTTGCCCTCGCGCAGATCCTCTTTGGCTCGTTCTACGGTTTCCTTTTCCGGCATTGCGTCCTCCTCTTCAGTTGGGATGCGCGCCGCCACTCTCGCATGGTAGGCTGCGAGCACCTCAGAAATGGCGATCCGGCTCTCCAGAAAATCCAGCCTTGCCGCGTTGACGATGGTCCTCGCCGCCGCAACGGCTCAGCCGCAGCAGGCCCCGGCCGTCGTTCAGCCCGGAAAGCCAGGCGCGCCCAGCAAATCGCTCCCCGCCAACACCACCGGCGAGCTGCCTCCTGTCTCCCCGGCCGACGTCGAGTTCATGCAGGGCATGATCATGCACCATGCGCAGGCCGTGGAGATGACCGCATTGATTCCTTCGCACACGGAGAACCCTGAGGTGCGCGAGCTGGGCCGCCGCATCAGTCTCTCGCAGTCCGACGAGATCAAGTTCATGGAGCGCTGGCTCGAGGCCCGCCACGAGCCGACCTCGATGGAGATGCCCGACATGCCGGGCATGGATCGCAGCGGCAAGCCGATGACGCTGATGCCGGGCATGCTCACGCCCGCGCAGATGGAGGCGCTCCGCAAAGCACGCGGCGATGCATTCGACCGGCTGTTTCTTACCGGGATGATCCAGCACCACGGCGGCGCGCTGGTGATGGTGAAGGACCTGTTCAGCCAGGGCGGCGCCGGCCAGGACGCGCAGCTGTTTCAGTTTGCGACGGACGTGGATAACACCCAGCGCGCTGAGATCAGGATTATGCAAGGCATGCTGAAGGAGAATCGATGAGAAGCTGGAAAGTCTTCGCAGTTGCTCTGGGCGCGGTTGTGACATTGGGAAGTGCGGGAGTCCTGCGCGCGCAGCCGGCGCCGCGTGGAACCGATCTGGCGAAGAATGCAGATCCGCGCGTGGGCCTGAAGCCGGGCATGTTCGACGCCGGCGAAGCTGCGCTGGGCATGGAGCACATCGATTTCCTGAAAAAGCCTGAGGCCTTCACCGCTCCGGCACCGAAGCCGGACGACGGACCGATGCAAAAGCTGCTGGCGCAGCTGGTCTTCGCCAACTCGGATTTCGCCTTCGAAGGCAACACGCTCTTCCAGGGCAATTTCTATGGCGTGGGAATTTACGACATCTCCGATCCGGCCCACGCGCAACAGATCACGACGCTCGTCTGTCCTGGTGGTCAGGGTGACGTCTCCGTCTACGGTCATCTGCTCTTCATGTCCGTCGAGATGCCCAACGGCCGCATCGACTGCGGCGCGCAGGGCGTGATTCCGATGCCGAAACCCGGCCAGGCGCATGAGCACATGCTGCCTGCGCCCGATCAGGAGCGCTTCCGCGGCGTGCGCATCTTCGACATCTCCGACGTGCGCAATCCTCGCCAGGTCGCCGCCGTGCAGACCTGCCGCGGATCGCATACGCACACGCTGCTCGTTGACCCCAATGACAAGGACGACGTCTACGTTTACGTCTCCGGCACGTCGTACGTGCGGCAAGCGCAGGAACTCGCCGGCTGTTCCGACGAAGCGCCGAGCAAGGATCCAAACACATCGCTGTTCCGCATCGACGTCATCAAGGTGCCGCTCGCCCATCCTGAGGAGGCGAAGATCGTCTCCAGCCCGCGCGTTTTTCTCAATGCGCAGACGGGCGCCATCAATGGCCTGAACAACGGCGGCAATCATGAAAAAGCGGCGCCGGCGGATACGAACCAGTGCCACGACCTCACCATGTTCCCGGCCATCGGACTGGCGGCGGGCGCTTGCGCGGGCAACGGCATTCTGCTCGATATTCACGACCCGGAGCACCCTGTCCGCGTCGACGCGGTGAGCGACAAGAACTACTCGTACTGGCATTCCGCCACCTTCTCCAACGACGGAACGAAGGTCGTCTTCACCGACGAGTGGGGCGGCGGACTGCAGCCGCGCTGCCGCGCGACTGACCCGATGGACTGGGGCGCCGATGCCATCTTCGACCTGCGCGACAACAAGCTGAAATTCGAGAGCTACTACAAGATGCCGGCTGCGCAAACGGACAAGGAGAACTGCGTTGCACACAACGGATCTCTGATCCCGGTGCCCGGCCGCGACATTGAAGTCCAGGCGTGGTACCAGGGCGGCATCTCCATCATGGATTTCACCGACCCCGCCAAGCCGTATGAGATCGGCTACTTCGACCGCGGCCCGATCGACGGGAACACCATGATCCTCGGCGGCGAGTGGTCGGCGTACTGGTACAACGGATACATCTATGGGTCGGAGATCGCCCGCGGCCTCGACGTGCTGAAGCTGACGCCAACGAAGGACCTGACGCAGAACGAGATTGACGCGGCGAACTTCATCCACTTCGACACGCTCAACGTGCAGGATCAGCCGCAGATCACCTGGCCAAAGAGTCTGGTTGTGGCCAAAGCCTATCTGGATCAGCTGGCGCGCTCGCAGGCGCTGCCCGCGAAGGAGATCGCGTCGCTGCGAAAGCAGGTGGACCGCACCGAGAAATCGCACCTGAGGAAAAAGGACGTCGCGAAGCTCGGCCAGATGGCGGCTGCGGTGGAAACGAGCACGTCATCCGCAAAAGATCCGGCGGATGCGAAGCGACTAAGCGCGCTGGCGGAGATTCTGAAGGCGCCGGTGGCGTAGCAGGTTCGCGAAGCGCCTCAGGCTTTGCTGTCGCGGGTGAAAGTCGCGCGCCCTTCGCATATCGTGAGCGCGACCCGGCCCTGCATCTCCCATCCGTCGAAGGGCGTGTTCTTCGATTTGGAGCGCGAGCCATCGGCGCGGAAAATCCAGCGTTCGCCAGGATCGAAAACCACCACATCCGCGGAAGTGCCTTTCGCCAGTGCTCCGCGCCCAACAAGCCCGAGCGCCTGCGCGGGTCTGCTCGTCAGCAGTGCCATCACTCGATCGAGCGGCATCTTGTGGCGCGTGTGCAGGATCGAAAGAGCCAGACCCAGCGCCGTCTCCAGCCCGGTGATACCGTTGGGAGCGCGGTCGAACTCCTGCTCCTTTTCGTGTGCGGCGTGGGGCGCGTGATCCGTGGCAATCGCGTCAATGGTGCCGTCGAGCAAGCCTTCGATCATCGCCTCACGATCGGCCTCGGCGCGCAACGGAGGGTTCATCTTCGCGTTAGTGTCGTAGTGACCGATGCGCTCCTCGTTGAGCGCAAAATGGTGCGGCGTCACTTCGCAGGTGACGTGCAGCCCCGCTTTGCGCGCGGCGCGAACGGCTTCGAGCGCCTTCTTCGTTGAGAGGTGGGCAACGTGCAGGTGCGCGCCTTTCACTTGGCGAACCAGCGCAATGTCGCGCTCGACGACACTAGACTCGGCTTCCACCGGCATGCCACGCAGCCCGAGTCGAAACGCGAGCGCCCCGGCATTCATCGAGCATCCGCCCGTGAGCCGCGTGTCTTCGGCGTGCTGGATCACCGGAAGCCCGGCTTTCGTGGCGGCGCGCAAAGCTTCCAGCATGATGACGTCGCCCAGAATCGGCTTCCCATCGTCGGTCACGGCGACCGCTCCGGCCTTTTTCAGCGCAGCGTAATCCGTGAGTGTCTCACCGAGCGATCCACGCGTTGCGGCGGCAATCGGAAGAACGCGAGCGACCGCGCCTCGTTC
This sequence comes from Acidobacteriaceae bacterium, assembly GCA_035295245.1. Taxonomy (GTDB): domain Bacteria; phylum Acidobacteriota; class Terriglobia; order Terriglobales; family Acidobacteriaceae; genus Palsa-343. The sequence continues at coordinate 13,936 of DATGJK010000290.1, read as the reverse complement.
CGGCGCCTGCATCCACCGCGTGATCTCCGGCGAATCGTTCACCGGAGTGGTATTGGGCATGGCGCAAACGGTGGTGAATCCACCAGCCGCGGCCGCGGCTGTTCCGGTTGCTATGGTCTCTTTGTATCCCTGGCCCGGCTCGCGCAGGTGCACGTGAATATCGATCAGGCCCGGCGCAACCACTAGACCCTTCGCGTCATAGAGGTCCGCGTCGCCAGCCTTGATCGTGCCGGGCTTCTCGATTGCCGCGATCTTGCCGTCGCGAATCAAAACATCGCGCGGGGCATCGAGGCGCGATGCAGGATCGATCAGCCGTCCTCCGCGGATCAGGAGCGGTTTCATGCGAGAGCTCCTTTCCGTGCTGCGCTCAACGCGCGCGCCACCAGCGCCATGCGGATGGGCACGCCGTTGTGGACCTGTTGCGCAATGCCGGAGAACGGACCGTCGGCCACCTCCGCAGTGATCTCCATCCCGCGAATAATCGGTCCCGGATGCAGGATGAGCGCGCTGGCGCCGTGCGCGGCGATCCGATCGGCGTTCCCCTGATAGCGGCTGCGGTAATCATCGAGGTTGATCTGGAGTCCGGCCAGCCGTTCTGCCTGAATGCGCAGCATCATCACGATCTCCGATTGCCGCAGCGTCGCATCGAAGTCGCGTTCGATCGTGATGCCAGGCGCGATGCGGGCTGCAGATTCAGGCAGCAGCTCCGGCGGCCCGCAGAGAACGAGCTGCGCTCCAAGCCGCGGCAGCAGCAGCGCGTTGGAGCGCGCCACACGGCTGTGCAGGATGTCGCCGCAGATGGTGACGGTCACCCCGCGCAGGCATTTTTCGTTGATCCGGCTTGCACCGATCTCGAGGAACTGCAGGATTGTGCGCAGGTCGAGAAGCGCCTGGGAGGGATGCTCGGCCATTCCGTCGCCGGCATTCAGGATCGGCAATCCTGTTGCGCGTGCCAGCAGCCACGGCGCGCCGGAGTATGGGCTGCGCAGGATAATACATTCCGCGCCGAGCGCCTTCAGCGTAATGCCCGTGTCCTTGAGCGACTCGCCCTTCTCGATGCTCGACGAGAGGGAACTCACCAGTGTCGTGTCTGCCCCCAGCGCCTTCGCCGCCAGTTCGAACGACGTACGGGTGCGCGTGCTGGCTTCGTAGAAGAGCAGCGCCACCTTACGTTTGGCAAAGCGTTTCGCGCGGCGCAGCGGATCTTCTCGCTCGAGCGCATCGGCCGCAAGCAGGATGCGGCGCACTTCCTCCACCGGGAAATCTACAGCGGAAATTGCGGAGTTCGGATGAATGGGTCGCTCAAAAAACGGCGGGGCGGAGGATTGCTGCTGCGTCTTGCGGGATGGAATTCTGGTTGGCGCCATCTCTCTTTAGCGGCTCGACGGTAGCGTTCCAGCAGGTGGCCGAACTCCGCAGAGATTCGCTGCGGGGCCACCGGGCTATGGGCTGCCGCTAGACTCTTTCCACCAGCAACACCTGCTCGTCGTTATCCACTTCGCGAAGCTTCACTTCGATAATCTCGCGCTGCGAGGTCGGCACGTGCCGGCCCACGAAGGTCGCCTCGATCGGCAGCTCGCGATGTCCGCGGTCGATCAGGACCAGCAGCTGCACGCGGCGGGGACGTCCGTGATCGAAGAGCGCGTCGAGCGCGGCGCGAATCGTGCGTCCCGTGTAGAGCACGTCATCGATCAGGATGACATCGCGTCCGTTTACGTCGAAGCCCAGCGAACCAGGAGTGACAACCGGCCGAACGTCGCGCGTGGAAAGATCGTCGCGATAGAACGCAATGTCGAGCGTACCGGTGTCGACGGGGTGCTTCTCGATGCCGGTGATCAGCGCTCCCAGGCGCTCGGCCAGCGGCACGCCGCGCCGCTTGATGCCAACCAGCCCGATACTCTGTGCGCCGTTGTTCTTCTCGATGATCTGGTGGGCGAGACGAACCAGCGTCCGCTCGATCTCGGACGCGGACATGAGCCGGCCCTTTTCGCGCAGTTTCGGCGTGGCGACGGTCTGCAGGTCAGACATAGGTGTAAAGGCGATCATACGAGGCGGCGGTCAGCATCGCAAGAGTACCAGGACAGCCCGCTGTGGGCAGCCAGACGCCGTAGCGGGACCAGCGTTTGTTTTCGCCCTTGCTCTTTCCTGTTTCCTGCCGGGCGCCTGCCGACTGCGTCAAAGACTGCGCGGCACGCGACGGCGCACGGCGAGCACGCGGCCGGCGATGGCGCCGCCGATTGCGGCAAAGAGAACCATGCTGATCCACATCACGACGGCAGTAATGAGCTGGTAAGCCGCGTGGCCATCGGGCGAGCGTATGAAATCAGCGACGCTCTGCATGGCGCGCATGACCTCAGGCGGTTGCGGCCCCTGCTGCGCGCTGGCCTGCATCCAGTACGTGGCTAACTGCTGGGCGGCTGCATTGAACAACGCATCGATGGACGCGCCATGGTGCAGCAGGTAGCGGTTGATGACCAGCTGCGCAGCCCACGCGCCGCTCGCGAGGAATGCAGAGGCTGCTCCGAGAATGGCTCCGACGCGCCAGCCGATTCGGCCATCGGTTGTCGCCGAGCTGCGGCGCCGGTACAACGCAATCGTGGCGAATCCTCCGGCGAGAACGAAGAAAAAGCTGGTGCGCGTCAGGGCCGAGAGCAATCCCACTGGGATGGCCACCAGCAAAGCCGATACGATCGCCGCGCGCCAGTGCACTCCGCCCTGAGTCTGGCCGCGCAGGGGCATCGCAGGCTGCTGGGCGAAGGAAGAATCGGATGCCTCCACAAGCAGCTGGGGCGCTCCGCAATGCGGGCAAAACGGCTCATCTTCCCGCAGGGAATTGCCGCAGCGATGGCAGAGGCGTTCCATAAACTGACCCTATCGTACCGGGCGCAGGAGCGCAATCGACCCGTGGGGGTGCGCTTCGATCCCCGTAACAGGGCTTTACCCAGCCCTGCCTGGCGATGTCTCAGTCGCTGGTCTTCGAGGAGTCGCTGGAGAAATCGTTCGGGACCTGCAGTTCGATCATCGAGTACTTCGTCCCGCTGCTGGCGCTCTTGAAAGCCACGATGCGCTGATGGTGGCGAGAGCCGGCGCGCAGCGTCAGACCGCTGTCATTGCCGTAATCCCGTCCATTCACGTTGATGTGGTGGCCGTGCTCCTCGTGGCAGGTGAGGCCCTCGCCGGTCGTTGTGGGTGTCCCCACGGGCTGGTCCCCGTCGCATTCGATCACGCCGCCGAACTGTCCCATTTGCTTTTTGTAGAACGCGAGGACCTTGTCCTGCGGATCGGGCGTCTCGTAGGTGACCACCTTCACGCGCAGCTGGAACTGTCCGAAGCCCATATGAACATCGGCGGATTTATCGCCCTCATGGTCGGGAGCGACCTGCGCGCCGGGATAGACCGGCAGTCCGAGATCGGCCGCCGACGTCTGATCGGAGCGCACATGCAGTCCTCCGAATGGCGTATCCACTTTGACGTTCTTGTCCTCACCGTTGGCCCCTTTCTGCACCTGGACGTGGCAGCCGGCTGCGCTCAGCAGCAGGACGGTGAGCGTTGCGAAGATAAAAGCTTCGGACAGGATGCGGATTCTCATGGCCGATGTCCCCTTACCCGGTAAAGATACGCCAAGGCGGGGTTGCCGGTTCCAGGGGTCAAATTACGAGGCAGGAATCAGGCGCTGGTGCCCAGCAGCCGAGCGAGGGGATGGCGTGTGGCGGTGTGGGGAGTCGCTCCGAGCAGCAGGGGAATCTGATCGGCAGTCAGTGGACGCCCATAGAGCCAGCCCTGAGCCAGCGAGCAGCCCATCTGCAGCAGCAGCGATTCCTGCTCTTTCATCTCGACGCCTTCAGCGAGCGTGGTTAACCCGAGGCTGTGTCCCAGTCCGACCACGGCGGCGACGATCTTGCGGCTCGCCGGGCGGACCGTCATCTGCTGGACAAAGCTGCGGTCGACTTTGATCTGGTCGAAGGGAAGCGCCATCAGATGCCGCAGGCTCGCATAGCCCGTCCCGAAGTCGTCGATCGCGAGCTGGCAGCCCATGGTTTTGATTTCCTCGGCAATGGCCAGCGCCTGGTTCTCGTTTTCCAGAATGGCGGTCTCCGTTATCTCCATGACCAGCCGGTCCAGCGGCAGACCGGCGTTCTCGGCAGCTTCGCCAATTTGCGTCGGAAGGCTGCGATAGCGTAACTGAATCGGCGAGACATTCACGGCGAGCGTGAAGTGGCCAGGGATTGTGGCGGCGGAACGGAACGCCTTGCGGAGAATCTCGCGCGTCAGAATGCCGATGATCCCCAGCTCCTCCGCCAGCTGGATAAAGTTACTCGGCAGGATGAGCCCGAGACTTGGATGCCGCCAGCGCGTGAGCACCTCAAAGCCGGTCAGGCGCATCGATCGGAGGTCGACGAGCGGCTGAAAACAGGGAACGATTGCGTCGCTTTCGATGGCGTGCCGTACTTCCCGCGTGTTGACGAGCATGCACCGATAGTACGGTCCCGAAATGCCGCAGAGAATCCCCTAAGTGGCGACACAAGAGTAACTTCGCGCGTTGGGCCCCGTGACGCGAAAAGGGAATTACCCGTTACAACTTTGGAGGGAGCTTTTGGCCCCGGCAGCAGGTACGAAGGCCGGGCACGGCCCCCGACTTCCCTGGCCACGGCTGTTCCCCCTCCCCTGCGACAAGGAGTAGAGTGTCGGGGAGGTAAGATCGAACCCGATGACAACAAAGGTCCTGATTCCCCTCTGCGGACTCGCGCTCCTCGTGGTCGGATGTGCAAACACAGCCAACAAGCCCACGCCCGAGAATTTCACGAAGACCATCAATGCGTGGTTCCAGGATCGCGGCGATTGCCTGTTCCCCGAGGGACGGCATTTCCCCTATGAGGTGGCGCCCGGCAAGGATGCAAAGCAGGCAAAGGCGCAGATGGATTCTCTGATGGACGCGGGGCTGTTGAAGCGGCTCGAGGACCGCGATCTGCACGTAGACTCTTACTCGCTGAATCCCGCCGGCGAACGCGCCGCTCCCCGCTTCTGTTACGGACATCGCGAAGTTACGAGCATTGTCAGCTTCACACCTCCGGGCCCGCATAACGGCTTCACTGAGACGACCGTCACCTACCGCTACCAGCTGCTCGATGTGCCAGTGTGGGCAAAAACGGATCAGGTGAAGGTGGCGTTTCCTCAGCTCGCAAAAGACCTCAGCGATTCGCCCACCGACGAGATCACGCTGGCAACGGTCGGGGCGGGCTGGCAGGTGCCGCACTGATCTCTCGTCGCGGAGTGTCCGGCTGCCCGCGCGCTCAGAGGATCTTCTTGCCGAATGCCGACGAGATCAGCTCCACCGCCAGTGTCGCCGTGCGGTTGTGCTCGTCGATGACGGGATTCACCTCCACCACTTCCAGCGCCAGCATACGTCCGTGGTCGGCGATGATCTCCATGGCCAGATGCGCCTCGCGATACGTGGCCCCGCCGCGCACCGGCGTACCGACCCCTGGTGCGTCTTCAGGATCGATCCAGTCCATATCGAGCGAGACGTGGTAGCCGGCGGTTCCGCGTCCGGCAGCGCGCAGCGCTTCTTCCATCACCGCGCGCATGCCGCGCTCGTCGATGTCGCGCATCGTGTAGACCTCGCTGATCCCGGCGCGGCGAATATTCTCTTTTTCTGTGGCGTCGATGTCGCGTACGCCGACGAGCACGACGTTGTCCGGCTGCACCTTGGGTGAAAAGTCGAGCAGGCTGCTGAGCGGATCGGGCCCCAGCCCCAGCAGCGCCGCCAGTGGCATACCATGCACGTTGCCGCTGGGCGAGGTCTCGGGGGTATTGATGTCGGCGTGGGCGTCAATCCAGATCAGGCCGATCTTCTGGTTCTGTCTGCGGTAGAAGTTTGCCACGCCGGAGACCGAGCCGGCAGCAACGGAGTGGTCGCCGCCCAGGATGACCGGCGTCTCGCCTTCCGCGAGCGCCTTCTCCACCATCTCGGCGGTCCGCGAACAGGTGGCCGTGATCTCTTTCAGATAACGCGCCTTCTGATTTCCGGCCGATTTGGTTTCCGCAATCGCAACCGTGATGTTGCCGCTGTCAATGACCTGATGTCCGAGGGCTTCGAGGCGAGCCTCCAGCCCGGCGACGCGCACGGCGGAGGGCCCCATGTCCACCCCGCGGCGCGCTGCTCCCAAATCGAGCGGTACCCCGATGACTCTGATTTTCCGCGGAGGCAGCGCCTGAACACCACCCCAAGTCTCAGGCGCATTGGACGTCTGCAGGGAAGATTCGATCGCTTTCGCCATAAAGAGCCGTACTGGCTACGGATACATCCGGTTCAGCGTCCTCGCAAACGGAATGGTTTCTCGCACGTGGTCGAGGCCGCAGATCCACGCCACCGCGCGCTCGATGCCCATGCCGAATCCCGAGTGAGGAACCGAACCGTAGCGCCGCAGATCGAGATACCACTGGAACGCCTCAATTGGCAACTGGTGCTCCTCGATGCGCTTCTTCAGCAGTTCATACGACGCGATACGCTGCGATCCGCCAATGACCTCGCCATAGCCCTCGGGAGCGAGCACGTCGACGCACAGGGCGTACTTCGGCTCGTTCGGATCGGGCTCCATGTAAAAAGCCTTCACCGCCGCGGGATAACGGTGCACCATCACCGGCCGATCGAACTGAGAGGAAATGTACGTCTCGTCAGGCGAGCCGAAGTCGTTGCCGTATTCGAACGGCTGCTCGAGCAGACCCTTTGCATGCGCCTCGTTCAGCATCTTCGCCGCGTCGTCGTAGCGCAAACGCGGGAAGGGCGGCTTGATCGTTTCCAGCTTCGTCACGTCGCGGCCAATAGTCTTCAGTTCGGCGGCGCGGCGGGTGAGCACGCGCTCGACGATGAAGCTGATGAAGTTCTCGGCCAGCCCCATCAGGTCGTCGAGCGTGGCAAAGGCCCACTCCGGCTCCACCATCCAGAACTCGGTGAGATGACGACGCGTCTTGGACTTCTCAGCGCGAAACGTGGGCCCGAAGGAGTAGACCTTCCCCAGCGCGAGCGCCGTGCTCTCGATATAAAGCTGTCCGCTCTGCGTGAGATACGCTTCGTCGCCGAAATATTCGACAGGGAAGAGCGTGCTGGTGCCTTCGCAGGCGGCCGGCGTCAGGATCGGCGGATCGGTCAGCACAAAGCCGTTGTCGTCGAGGAAATCGCGGGCAGCCTTGATGATCTCGGCGCGTATGCGCAGGATGGCAGCCTGGCGCGGCGTGCGCAGCCACAGATGCCGATGCTCCATCAGGAAGTCGGTGCCGTGTTCCTTCAGGGAAATGGGGTATGGATCGTCTTCCGGCACGCGCTGAACGAGGTCCACGTTCTCGACGTCAATTTCGTAACCGCCAGGCGCACGTTTGTCCGCGCGCACTTTGCCGCGCACGATGACCGACGATTCCTGCGTGAGCGTCTTCACGCGTTCGAAGACTTCCGGCGGAACGGCAGCTTTGGGCACAATGCCCTGAATCGTTCCGGTGCCATCGCGAAAGATGGGGAACAGCAGCTTGCCGCTCTCGCGCAGGTTATAGAGCCAGCCGTGCAGGGTGACGGTCTGCCCCTCATGGTCGCCGATGCGGGCGATGGTCGAGAGCGGCGCATCAGCCGGCGGCGCAGGGATTTTGGTTATGTATTCCGACGACGCATGCGTCGCTTCCATGTTGCTGTCCATGATGGATTCCTAGAATTTCTCAAACGCGCGCTTCGCTTTTTCGGCGACGCTGTCGCCGGTCTCGCCCAGCGTGTAGTGGATCTCCAGCACGCCGGCGGGCGTTTGCGGAGCGCCGCGCAGTTCCTGCAGGGTGTCGTCCCACGGGATTGTGCCGTCGCCCGGCCAGAGATGCGCGTCCTTGTCGCCCTTGTTGTCGTGCAGGTGGGTGGAGCGGATGCGGTCCCTCAGTTCGGCGAGCGCAGCCGGAACGCCGTCGGCAAGATTGGCGTGGCCGACGTCAAGGCAGACACCGATGCTGTCCAGATGTCCCACGTTGAGGATCTCCAGCAGGTGCGCGGGCGTGGCGACGTCGCCCTGCAGATTTTCGACGAGGAGCTTCACGCCCAGCGGACTGGCAAAGACGCGCAGGTGCTCGAGCGCGGTGATCCCGTGCTCCAGCGCGCGCGGACCCCAGGTGTCCTCGCGCTCGCCCAGATGAATAATCAGAAACCGCAGCGGGATCTGCTCCGCCACTTCGAGCGCGCGCTTGATCTCGTCCATGCCATCGATGCGCCGGGCTTTATCCGGGTGGATGACATTAATCGCAGGCGAGCCGCCGCGCCCCATCTCGTTATCGGAAAACATGGGAGCGTGCATCGAGAAGGGCTCAACGGTATTGGAGCGAAACCAGTCGGCCAGCTCGCGGACGTGGGGACGGCTGGTGTAGTCGAAGTGCTGACGCGCAGCAAAAAGCTCAACGCCCTGGGCTCCGGCTCGAGCGAACACGTCGAGCAGGCCGGGATGGAGGCGTTGCTGCAGAAAAACGTGGGAAGAAATGGCTTTCAGCATGAAGACGAACCCGGGAAAAGGCCGTGGTTCTATCTTCTCACCTCGGTTGTGAAAGGGCGGGGATTTCCCGGTTCGGCGCCCCCGCCGCTGTCCCCACGCCGTTGCTTTGCCTGGTCAGGGTTTCAGATCCATCAGTGCTTTGCCGCTGTCCATGTCCACGGGAACCGAGACGTGATCGTGGACGTCGAGCCAGCGGCCATCGACCTTGCGCAGCACAGTCGTTACGCGCACCCACATGTTCACAGACTGGCCATTCGACGACTGCGTCCCGCTGATCAGCTCCAGCGCTTCCATGACGGCCAGGTCGCCGGAAGCGTGGATGTGCATGTCGCGAAACTCGGTGTGCAGCGGACCTTTGAAGCTGGAGTAGAAGGTCTCCCAGTCCTTGCGGTAAGCCTCGCCGCCGTTGTACTGGAGCGGGGGCACGACATCGTAGGCAAGGACCTCGGGTGAGTAGAGCGCCATCGTGGCGTTCACATCGCGGGCCTCAAAGGCCTTGGTCCAGACATCGAGCCAGTGGCGCACTCCGGCTTCATCGCCGGCCGGCGGTTGAGCGTGAATCAGTTGGAAGGGGAAAGCAACGCAGGCGAAGAGCGCCAGCGCGCGAAGCGCTGTTTTCATGGAGAAACCTCCGTGGGATAGGTTTGCGAAGACGGGCCGGGGAGAGTGGCCAGCATCATAGTCCACGCCGTCAGGAGAGACAACGGAAAACAGAGGTTATTGGGCGGGAATCCCGGTGCCCTGGTGAAAGAGCATCTGCCAGCGGCCATCGCGGCGGATCCAGACAGAGCTGCGCAGCGACTGGGCGCCGTCCGGCCGGCTGGCGCGCCAGGTTGCAAGAGCGACATGCGGCGCGAGCAGGCGAGCGGCAAAGTCGGCCATCCCGATCTGCAAAGGCTCTTCGGCAGCCAGCAGCTCGAGGATCTGATCGCGGGTGAAGACGCATCCGGAGCTGCCGTATTCCACGAACTCGGACGCAAGCAAAGACGCGACCGCAGCGCGGTCGCGCCGGACTTCCGGATCGAGCAAACGCTCTTCGAGCAAGCGGAGCTCGTCGACGATTGTCGGGTTCATCAGGCCAGGCGGCTACACCGCTGGCGCCTCTTCGCCCTTTACGGTGACGCCAATGTGCGCCGTCACTTCACGGTGGAGCTTCACCGGGATGTGGAACTCGCCCGTGGATTTGAGGGGCTCGTCGAGCTGCACCTTACGGCGATCGATGTCGAATCCTTTCGCCGCCAGTTCCTGCGCGATGTCGGACGAGGTGACCGACCCAAAGAGGTGATCGTTCTCGCCCACTCTGCGCGTGAAGACCAGCGACACGCTGTTGAGCTGCGTCACGAGCTGCTCGGCTTCCGACTTTTCCTTCGCGGAGCGGCGTACGGCAGAAGCCTTCATCTGCTCGATCACCGCCTTGTTGGCTGCCGTCGCCTCCATCGCGAGCTTCTTCGGCAACAGGTAGTTGCGGCCGTAGCCGTCGGCGACCTTCACGACATCGCCGCGATGGCCGAGGTTCGAGACGTCTTCCCTCAATATCACTTCCATTGCAATCTCCTCATTCAGAGCACAGAGGCTCTCAATCCCAGCTGCTGCTGGTTGCCCACCGCTGGCGACCAACAGCAGTGACGGACAACCAGCAACTAACAACTGACAACTGGTCTAGTACCTCGCCGCAAACGGCAGCAAAGCAATGTTGCGCGCCTGCTTGATGGCCCGCGAGAGGCGGCGCTGATGCGTGGTGCAGACGCCCGTCAGGCGCCGGGGCACAATCTTGCCGCGCTCGGCCACGAAGCCCTGCAGCAGCCGGACGTCGCGATAGGAGATCGCGTCGATCTTCTCCGTGCAGAACTTGCAAACCTTTTTGCGGCGGAAGAACTTGCGCCCGCCGGGGCCGCCCGGTCCGCCAGGGCCGGATCTTCCCCCAGGACCGGAGGGCCGTCCCGCGGGAGCTTCGGAGCGTGGTGTCGTTGTTGTTTCGTCAGCCATAATTTCCTCCGGCTCACTGCGCGCGGCAGCGAGCCAATCTCAAATTCAAAGTTTCGGCAGTGCTCAGCCGGTTAATCCGGGGAGCAAGCCGGACTACAATCAGGCGCTGGCCTGGGTTGCAGTCTCGGCGGGCGCCGGTTGCGCCGGAGCGGCTTCGGCGCTCTCGGCCGGCATGGCGCTCAGCTTCTTCCGCGTCGCGCGGATCGCCCGAACCTTCGCGAGGCGCTTCTCCTCCTCGTCCATGCGCACGGTAATGAACTTAATCACCGGCTCGGAAACGCGCAGGCGGCGCTCCAGTTCGGCAATCAGGCTTCCGTCCGCCGACAGGTTGAGCAGGATGTAGTTGCCCTCGCCAAACTTGCGCACCACATACGCCAGCTTGCGGCGGCCCATTTTCTCGGTGGAATTCACAGTGCCGCCGCCATTGGAGACGGTCTGCTCCAGACCGGCGATCAGCTTGTCCAGATCCTCGTCGGCCACATCGGGACGAACGATAAACATGACTTCATACAAACGTTGCATCGTTGCTTCTCTTCCCTCCGGGCATTCCGGCCCGGCCATCAAAATTCGCTTCCCACTTGCTCCAACTGCTCTCAAACTTCCGCCGGACCGCCCGGGTTGTTGTCCGGTTCGTCCCGGCGATTGAACTTGTTCATGGCCGCGCTGATCCCTCGTTGCGCCGCCAGGTCGACCGCCTGCACGACGCGGTCGAGCACAGGTCCCATGGTGTCCAGGTCCGTTTCGCTCATCGGACTCAGCAGATAATTCTGGCCCTGCCGAAATCCATCCTCCTGCACGCCCGGCCTTGGTCCCACGCCGATCCTGATTCGCGGCCACTCCGTCGTGCGCAACTGCACATACACCGAAGTTGCCCCGTTGTGGCTGCCCGGTCTGCCGTCGCGGCGAATCCGCATCGTGCCCAGGGGCAAGTCCAGATCGTCGTAGATCACCAGCAGATTCTCAAGCGTCACGCCAAACTCATCGATCAGCCTGCGCACTGCCAGCCCGCTTGCGTTCATGAACGTTTGCGGCTTGGCCAGGTACACCGTGCTCAGGCCAAACTCAAACTTCCCGGTCAACGCCAGCGCCCGTTTATTTCTCACCTCCACGCCGTGCTGGGCGGCGATTCGATCCACCGCCCAAAAGCCGGCATTGTGGGCCGTTAACTGATACTCAGCACCCGGATTCCCGAGTCCAACCACCAGATACACGCCCGACACGTTTTACTTTTTCCCGCCCTTCTCGGCAGCAGCCGGAGCGGCAGGCGCTGCCTCAGCCGTTTCCTGCTTGCCCTTCTTGACCACTTCCGGCTCCGCCGGGGCCGCAACCGCCGCCGCCGCTTCCGCTTCCGGAGCCGGCGCAGCTTCTTCCTTCACCGAGGTGATGTGCGCCACCGGAGTGTCCTCCGGGGTGATGAAGCGCAGCTTGCCCGCATGCGGCAGATCGCTGACGCGCAGCACCACGCCGAACGCCAGCTCCGAGACATCGAGCTCGATGTGCCCCGGAATGTCGCCCGGCAGGCACTCCAGCTCCACTTCGCGCAGCATCTGGTCGAGGATGCCGCCCTGCGTCTTCACGCCCACCGGCACGCCAGTCAGCTGGATCGGAACTTCGACCTTCACCGGCTTATCGAGCGCGATCCGCTTGAAGTCGATGTGGATCAGCTTGCCCTTGATCGGCTCGTACTGCCAGTCCACGATCATCACCTTGGCTTTGTTGCCCGAGACGTCGAGATCGAAGATGCTGTTGTAGCCGCTCTCCGAGTGCAGAATCTTCTGAATCTGCTTCGGATCGACTTCCACCGCCACGGCGGGCTCAGCCGCTCCGTAAACCACAGCGGGCACTTTGCCCTTCGCGCGCACGCGGCGGGCGGCATTCTTGTTGAACTTGCCCTCGCGGGGCACGGCATTCACGATTTCCTGCGTAATCATTTCTTCCTTCTTCCTCGGGCACGGGACAGCAGCCTCCAGCTCTTAGCGATGAGCTTTTCGATGTTGTACCCGCTCCCTTCTGTACGGCGATTGCCGCCAATGATTGTTGTGCAAACCTTCAAGCCAATAGCCGAAGCTAGTAGCGAACAGCTGCCTTCAGTTGAACAGCGCACTCACGCTGGTTTCCATGTGAATGTTTTCGATGGTCGCGGCCAGCAGGCCCGCCACCGATAAGACCTTGATCTTGGAAATGGCCCGCGCATCCTCGCGCAGCGGGATCGAATCGGTCACCACAAGCTGCTCGATCCGCGAATTCGCGATGCGCTCGATCGCCGGTCCGGACAGCACCGGATGCGAAGCGCACGCGTAGACCGCCAGCGCGCCCTCGTCCAGCAGCGCATCCACCGTCTTGACCAGGGTGCTCGCGGTATCGACGATGTCATCGACGATGAGGCAGGTGCGCCCCTTCACTTCGCCAATGATGTGCATCACTTCCGTTACATTGATATCCGTGCGCCGCTTGTCGACGATGGCCATCGGCACGGTGAGCTTGGCGGCGATGTGCCGCGCCCGCTCTACGCCGCCCGCGTCCGGAGAAACGACTGTCAGATTCGGCAGGTTCAGTTCCTTGAAATAACTCACCTGCACCGGGCTGGCGAACATGTGATCGACAGGAATATTGAAGAAGCCCTGAATCTGGGCGGCATGCAGGTCCATGAACAGGGCGCGGTTCGCGCCGGCCGTCGTGATCAGATCCGCCACCAGCCGCGACGAGATTGCCACGCGCGGTCGATCCTTGCGGTCCTGGCGCGCGTAGCCGTAATACGGCACCACCACCGTGATCCGTCCGGCCGAAGCGCGTTTGAGGGCGTCGATCATAATGAGCAATTCAACCAGGTGCTGGTCCACCGGATAACAGGTGGGCTGCACCACAAACACATCGGCGCCGCGCACGTTCTCCAGCAGCTGGAAATAAACCTCGCCATCGGCAAAGCGCTGCAGTTTCGTCTCGCCGAGTTTGACCCCGATGTGCTCGCAGATGGCCTCCGCGAGTTGCCGGTTCGCCGTGCCCGAAAAGATCTTGAACCGCCGGTCTTCCGTCGAAAGCCGCGAACGTCGCGCCTGCGGCTTCGTTCGGTTGTCCGCCGGGGACGCTCCCTGACCGGGCCCCTTTCCTTCCTTACCGTCTCCCTGAGGCGACGCCGGGTTCGGCGTACCCGCAGCGACTGCATCGATCGTGTCCGTCTTCACAAGAACCTCCATGCTGGTTGGCGTGGAATGAATCCTGCCCGAAAAACAGTTATCAGGGATCAGTTGTCGGTTCTCAGTCGGCGCAACCGGCCAGAAAACTAACAACTGTGGTCCTGGCTGGGCGACCAGGATTCGAACCTGGACAAAGTGCTCCAAAGGCACTTGACCTACCATTAGTCGATCGCCCAGTAAACCCAGCGAGAAACGTTTAGCGAATTACGTTTAGAAAAGGACGTCCAGCGAAATACGTTCAGC
>DATGJK010000289.1:0-3292 GCA_035295245.1 Acidobacteriaceae bacterium | reverse complement strand
CCGCAGGGACAAGGCGCGATGGCCGCGGTGCTGGGGTTGAGCAGCGAAGAGACGGCGCGCGCCTGTGGAGACGCGGCAGCGGAGACGCAGAGCGTGGTTTCGGCAGCGAATTTTAACTCACCGGAGCAGACGGTCATCTCCGGCGAAGCGGCGGCGGTGGAGCGCGCTGTGCAGATTTGCAGGGAACGCGGCGCCAAACGCGTGGTCATGCTGCAGGTGAGCGCGCCCTTCCACTGTGCGCTGATGCAGCCGGCGCAGGATCGGCTGGCGGAGTTGCTGCGGGCGACGAAGTTCGCCTCCCCCCGCATCCCGGTCGCGGTCAACATCGATGCGCGGCTGGTGACGGATGCGGAGCAGTTGCGCGATGCGCTGATCCGGCAGGTGACAGGCACGGTGCGGTGGGTGGAGTCGGTGCGGCTCCTGATCGCGCAGGGGCCGGCGGCGTTTGTGGAAGTGGGTCCGGGCAAGGTGCTGGGCGGATTGATGCGCCAGATCGATCGCGGGCAGACGTACTTCAACGTCGAAGACGAAGCGAGTCTCGAGAAGGCGCTGCAGACCGCGCACGCCTAGCCGAACCCGCATCCGGGCTGTCGGACGCCATGCTGCATTCTGGTACCTTGATGAAAAGGGTTTGCCTGTTTTGCATCCGTTGAATCCAAGGTGCTGGAGTCGCGGCACGCGCCTCGTGCTGCTGGCTGTGGTTTGCGCGGGAACTATGGCGGCGGTCGGCCTGTCGCCGCGGCTGCCGATCGGTTCGCATTATCACGAGTTTGCGGATCGACGTGCGTTCTTTGGCATACCGAACACGTTCGATGTGCTATCGAATATTCCCTTCTGCATTGTGGGCGTTTGGGCTCTGGCGTGGCTGTTGGGCAGCGGCAGCCGATACGCGTTCGTGGACCGGCAGGAGCGGATCCCGTGGCTGGTTTTCTTCGCAGGCGTTCTGCTGACAGGTTTTGGATCGCTCTGGTACCACGTGGCGCCGTCGGATGCGCGGCTCCCGTGGGATCTGCTGCCCATGACCTGCTCGTTTCTATCCATCGTGGCAGCGGTGGTGATGGAACGCATCAGCGCGCGCGGCGGCCTGTTGGCGCTCGGCCCGATGCTGCTGCTGGGAATGGGCAGCGTGGCGTACTGGCAAATGACGGGCGACTACAAGTTTTATTTGACCGTGCAGTTCTTCTCGCCGGTTGTGCTGGCGCTGATCATCGGTTTGTTCCCGCGCCGCTACACGGGGATGAGCTATCTTGCGATTGCCTTCGGCTGCTATGTGGCGGCGAAGCTCTTCGAACTTTTTGACGGCCCCATTTACAGCGCAGGTCATTTTGTCAGTGGACATTCTCTGAAGCATGTGACGGCGGCGGTGGCGTGCTGGTGGATTCTGCGCATGCTGCAGGAACGGCGGGTCGGCGTGCAGGATCAAAAGACAAGCGCGCCGCAGCCCTCGTGGGCCGAGGTATAGAGGCCCGGAGAACTGGATGAAAGATTCGCTGTTGTCGCTGTTGCGCTGCCGGAAATGCGGTCACTGGTTTCAGGTTTCGGCCGCGGCTCTCGAGGAACATGAGGTGATGGAAGGCACGCTCACGTGCCAGGGCTGCGGCGCGCAGTTCCCCGTCCGGCGCGGCATTCCGCGCTTCGTACCTCAATTACTCGACAAAGAAAAGCAGGCCACGGCCGCGGCTTTCGGATACGAGTGGACGCACTATTCGGAGCTGACCGAGGCGGACCGGAAGGAATTCCTCGCGTGGATCGCGCCGCTCGGCCCCGCAGATTTCCGGGATCAGGTCGTTCTCGATGGCGGCTGCGGGAAGGGCCGGCACATCTTTCAGGCCGCGGAGTTCGGCGCGCGCACCGTGGTCGGCGTGGACCTGTCGGACGCAGTCGAAGCAGCCTTCCGCAACACGCGGCATCTGCCCAACGTGCACGTGGTCCAGGCCGATCTGCTGGAGCTGCCGTTCGCGAATCCGTTCACGCTGGTCTACAGCATCGGCGTTCTGCATCATCTGCCGGTGCCGAAGGAGGGATTTCTGGCGCTGACGAAGCACGTTCACCCAGGCGGGCGCATCGTGACCTGGGTCTACGGCAAGGAAGGCAATGCCTGGATTGAAAAGTTGGTCGATCCGGTGCGCAAGACGCTGACGTCGCGCGCGCCGAAGTGGGTGACGCGATGCCTGTGCTTCCCGCTGGCGGTGGTGCTGTACGCGGCGCTGAAACTGCTGTACCGGCCGGCGCGGAATCGGCAATCGCTCAGGCGGATGCTGCCGTATTCGGATTACCTGTGCTCCATCTCCGACTACAGCTTCGCGGAGAACTTCTGGAACGTCTTCGATCAGCTGGTGGCGCCGACCGCGTATTACCACTCCCGCAGCGAGGTGGAGGACTGGTACCGGACGGCCGGAGCGCAGCGGGTGGAGATCGGTCACCACAACGCGAACAGCTGGCGGGGGACGGGGTTCTTTCCGGGGTAAGACGGGCACCTCACGGCCCCGAGTACAACTCCACCGGCGAGAAGCCAATGGTGCCGCTGTCGTCGACGCGCAGGAAGAGCGGCTTGCTCTGGCCGTTGATTCGAACGCCGATGATGACCCCGTTGCCGGCGTGGTGAGAAATGATGATCTGATGGCTGCGGATGGGGCCGTAGTCCTGGTTGTTCGGGCCCCAGTCTTTCATGAACTCATTGAAGTTGTAGGGCTCGTACTGCTGAGGGTGCTTCTGCCAGTTGGGATCGTTGTTCCACAATCCATAGGCTTTATTGAAGTCGCCGCTCTCCACCGCGGACATAAAGTTGTTGACCTTGTGATCGGAAGGCCAGTGCCAGAACTGCCACGGAATCTGCAAAAACCACAGCCAGGCGGCTATAGCGGCAACAATAACGACGATAAGTGAAGTGACCGCAATGATGTGATTGCGGCGCGCACGGCGCTCGTTATACGCAGGAGCATCGAGCAGGGTCATTCCCGGCGACTCCTTTCAGTCAGCACACGTCCCCCTCCTATTGTGACACCGTAAGGGGTGGCGATGTTCCTGCGCCAGGCGTACGGCTCAGGTCGATGAGCTTTTGGGATTCAGGAGGCTAGCCCGGGATGCGGCCTGCGTACTTTGCCGCGATGGCGATCACTGGATTTAATTCGGCCGGACGAGGCGGCTGCGGGTGCCATACAGCGCGGTCAGCACGATCAGCCAGGACAGCGTGAAAAACACGATGTCGGCGGAGTAGTAGACGTAGTTCCAGTTCTGCAGGCCGTCGCCGGCGTGCGGCCCGGTGGGGAATACCAGCTTCGCGACATAATTA
>DATGJK010000288.1:0-3962 GCA_035295245.1 Acidobacteriaceae bacterium | reverse complement strand
TGTAGTAGACCTCGACGGTGATGCCGTTGACGGCATTCACGACCACGCTGGTGTGGTGCACGAGGACTCCCTGACCCTGCAGCGTGCCGTGTGCGTCGGCCTGCGGCTCGTAGTTAGCAGGGACGAGAACCCCGTTCTGCTTGGGGATGATGACCCAGGCCGTCGTGGGGTGGGTAAGGGCAAAGTGAGCCATCTCGAGATAGGCGGCGGGATCGAGGTCGGGCAGCAGCAGCGTGCGCTGATGGCGGTCGAAGGTGTTGGTGGTGGTTTTGCCGGAGGCGGCGATGCTCACCTGGAACTGGCGGCCGGTCGAGTCGGAGCCGAGGCTGAAGGTGACCTGCTGCCCGTTCACCGTACCGCTGAGCTGGTCGCGGACGATATTCAGCTGCGGATCGAGGCGGTTGCTGTCAGAGAAGGAATAGCTGAACTTCGCCAGGGAGAGGGTGCCATGGGAGTCGATCTGATAGCCGCTGGCGATGGAGCTGACGGTGCAGTCGGCGGAGCCGACGGTCTTGCCGTCATGAGCCTGGACGAGGGTGTAGTGGTTTTGCCCGACAGGGATGCCCTGAGCCAGAGCCGGCAAAGATAAAGAAAAAAGCAGAGTCAGGAAGGGTAAACGCATGGATCGATAGACCTTTCTGCTGGTATAGACCCAAATTTTCGAGAAAGGATGCACACCGGCGCGAACTTCAGGAGCCGCGCGACAGAGGCAAAGGAGGGAGGGGGAGGGGAAGACCTGGCCTGGAGACCGGTGATGCGAAGGAAAAAACAATTCAGCGGACCGCTTGCGCGGCCCGAAGAGAGGTCAGCAACGACGATCGATTTCTACTTCGCCTGCTCGCTCCAGACGGACCATTCTTTTGGACCGGCAGCGGCAGCGGCAGGGGTGGGGTTTTCCCGCTTCAGGTGTGTTGCATCACCGAATCTGGCGCCCGTCAGCAGACGCTGCCAGAGATTCGCATCTTCCAGTTCGGCGACGACAACGTGATTTGCCTTCAGGGCGACGGTGAGTGTTGCCTTGATCGATGCCATACTCTCCTTTGCAAATTATGAGTTCAGTTGACGGAGCATAACCCTGGGCGGCGGTCGTGTCCATTCGGTTTTGCACATCCGTTACTATCGCCGCAGTTTCCCGGTGGCTGGCCGTGCCGTTTGGGAGCAGCTTGAGATGTCCGAGTTTGATACATCGAAAAGTCGAGGGGCAGCGCGAGTCGCTGCGCATAGCACGTTTGGGGAATGCAGGCTAACCCATCGCGACGTGAAGTTGTGAAGATGATCTGCGGACACGAGCAGAACCACCTGATCTACAACTAACAAACTATTACTGTAATCCGATTGAATGTGGGTACTCTAATGCGATTGTGGCGGGCGTGCGCATCTGCTGTAATCCTGACATTGAGTATCTGCTGATTCTGCCGAGGCCCTTATCCAATGCTTGTGTGCTGCCTGTACGTCTTCCACTGGTCTGTCCCTCCGCAATACACGATTACGCTCGCCCTCATCATTGCAGTCGTTCTCACCATCCGAGTTGGCTGGTCCATGGCGAAGGAAAAATTCGGCCATGAGCAGTCTGCTATCCCCCGCGTAGAGTCCGTTTGCAATAAACTGCGCCGTAGCCGGGCATTGCCTTACCCGGTTGAAGCCGCAGCTCAGCCAACGGACGAGTTTCCGGAATATGGTGCACCTCCTCTGTGATCCGAAATCTTGTTTCCGGTTAGACAATCCGCACAAAGCGCGTTGTCACGCAATTCACAGGAGCAGAGAGAAACCAGTTCCAGGAGGATGTCATCGCTACGCGAATGCAGTTAGGAGATCTGCTCGTCCAGGCCGGGCTCGTCAAGGCCGAGGAAGTGACCAGAGCCCTCGAGCATCAGACCACCCACGGCGGCCGGCTCGGCGAAAACCTCGTCGAAATGGGGGCGCTCACGCAGGAGGCGCTGGACGCGTTTCTGCATCATTTCCCCATCGAACCCGCCGATATCGCGGCTACCGGAATCGACAGCGTCGATTTGATGAGCCTCATGCTGAAGCTCATCTATTCGGCCCGTTTGCAGACGGTCCGCCAGATTACCGAGAGCATCATGCTTCCCATGCGGATGGTCACCGAACTGCTGCAGATGGCGGTCGATCGCAAGCTGCTTCAATCGCTGGGCGTGCGCGGGAACGACAGGATCGGGGGAGCCAGCTATGACTTCACGGATGCGGGCAAGCGCTGGGCGCTCGACGCCTTCGGGCAGGTGGGCTATGTCGGTCCCGCGCCGGTCCCTCTCGAACAGTTTAACGAGCAGGTGCTGCACCAGAAGCTCACCAACGAAGTCATCACCTTCGATCGCATCCGCAAATCGATTGGCTCGCTCACCTTCGATGACGCTCTCATCGAGAAGTGCGGGCCGGGCCTGAACTCCGGCCGCGCCATGCTGCTCTATGGACCGCCGGGGAACGGAAAAACATCCATCGCCCGTTGTCTGGCCAGCGTGTTCAGCGACATCATCTACGTACCCTATGCCATCACCGTGGAGGGTCAGGTCATCCGCGTATTCGACCCCGCGGTTCACGTCGCCGTCGATTCCGCGGGCCTCAACTATCGTGGGCTCCCGGCGGTGCGCCAGGATGTTCTCGACCACCGCTGGGTGCCCTGCCGCAGGCCGTTTCTCGTTGCCGGCGGCGAGCTCACCCTCGAGATGCTCGACCTGCTCTACAACCCGGTCGGCCGCTATTACGAGGCGCCGCTCCACATCAAGGCGCTGGGTGGATGCTTCATCATCGACGACTTTGGCCGTCAGATCGTCAGCCCCACCGCCCTCCTCAACCGCTGGATCGTTCCGCTCGAAAACCGCGTCGACTACCTCAAGCTCCACACCGGCAAGAGTTTCAGTATTCCCTTTGAGGAACTCGTCATTTTCTCCACCAATCTCGAGCCGGAAGATCTGATGGACCCCGCCTTTCTTCGCCGGCTGCCGTACAAAATCGAAGTCGGGGCGCCGAGTCTCGATTCATTCCGCCGCATCTTCGAGACGGAGTGCAACCGGGTGGGCCTGAGCCTTTCCAGTGACGCTTTCGACTCCATCGTCTACAGGATCGAGATAGAAAAAGGCCTCGAACTGGCCGCCTATCAGCCCAAATTCATCGTCGATCAGGTTGTGGCAACGTGCCGTTTCATGGAGCGGGTTCCGCAGATGGAGCCTCGCTTCGTCGAATACGCGCTCGACAACCTGCGGGTCCAGCGCGGCGCGACGCGGCAAACTACGCATGCGCCGCAGCCGCAACCGGCCTGAATCGATCCTGAGGTGAAATGCGGGCCCGCTCAACGCCCTACGGTGGATGACGGGCCCGCAACTCGCATCTTTGCCGTCAGCTTGTGTGAGTAAACTGGCGAGTTGCCACTCGTTGAGAAACTTCAAGGTCCGGCAAGATGCGGGAAAATACCAACCCATTTGCTGAGTAACAATGCGAGGTATGCATGGCGCGGATTGCGATTGTGGGCGTCGGAGCCATTGGCGGAGCCATCGCCGGCCTGCTGGAGATGACCGAACAGCACGAGATCACGCTATGCACGCGCCGGCCAATGCAGCAATTGACGGTCACGATGCCTTCGGGCTTAGTACGGGTCAGGGCGCGCAACGTGACGGCTCCCGAAGAGGCTGAGCCGGCAGAATGGGTGATCGTGGCCACCAAAACGTACGACGCTGAAGGAGCGGCCAGGTGGATCCCTCGGCTCTGCGCGCAAGGCGCGCCGGTTGCCGCGGTGCAAAACGGCGTCGAACATCGCGAGCGCTTTGCGCCTTACGTGGAGCAAGCGCGACTGCTTCCGGTGATCATCGATTGCCCGGTCGAGCGCTCGCCGGACGGCGAGGTGCGTGTGCGCGGAGTCGCACGGATGCGTGTGGAAGACACGCCGCTGGGCCGCGACTTTGCCGGGCTCTTTGCCGGCAGCCCCGCGAACGCGGAGCCGGTGGCGGACT
>DATGJK010000287.1:0-3697 GCA_035295245.1 Acidobacteriaceae bacterium | reverse complement strand
AATCGAGAGCACGGCTGGCTCCCCACGCCCACGCACGCAGCGCGCCCCAATCATCGGGCTGGCGAGGCTGGCCCTTGTTCACCAGGCCGATGATTCCCTGCGTCAATCCCGCGCCGTTATCGGCTTGAATGGTGCTGGTGTAGATCTCCGCGTAGCCCCAGCCTTTCGCGAGAACCTGCTGTTGCCAGGTGGGACCGGCAGGCTGTTTGGGAGCAGCTTTGGGAGGCGCTCCGAACCCGCGTCCCGTTCCGGGAGGATTTCCACCGAATTCCATGATCACAGGAACGCTGCCCTTGGCATTGGCCGGCGTACTCAGCGACGCGCGAATGTCCACGGCGATCTCGGGATCTGAGGAATTGTCCACGTGCCCGACCAGTTCCTTGGTGATCACCGGAACGTCGCCATTCATTTCATTCTTGGTGCTGGCGACTTCCCATTTCACCTTGGGCACGTTCTTCGGAACGCGGCCATAGATTTCGCGATCGAACATTTCGACAATTTCCGGACGACGATTGCTCCACCACGTCTTCGCCGACGTCACCGTTTTCCCGTTATTCAATACCAACGGATCCGGCAAATTTGGATACGGATTGGCCTTAGATTCGTCGTAGTTAGCGGCATTGGGCGCTCGAGGATTGTTGCCGTTCGCGCCTTGACGGAGCGAATCGATGTGCAGCAGGTCCAGCATTTTCTGCCGATCCGCCTGCGCGGCAAGCTGTGTGGGGGAAGGAGGCTGCTGAAAGGCCCGAATCGCCAAAGG
The DNA here is from genome assembly GCA_035295245.1 of Acidobacteriaceae bacterium. Classification (GTDB taxonomy): domain Bacteria; phylum Acidobacteriota; class Terriglobia; order Terriglobales; family Acidobacteriaceae; genus Palsa-343. Next base: position 2,937 of record DATGJK010000287.1, on the reverse strand, counting down.
TATCAGGAGCAAGCACAACCAACGAGTAGAGCGCGCCATGGCGTAAATTCCTCTAGTTGATTGTAAGGCGGCCACACGGCTCATGCCAGCGCTGCTACGCAGCGGCCGACCAGTCCGCTGGAGCCGTAGAAGTACTGGCGGTGCTCGCGCACGAACTCGAAGCGGAACGGCGAGTGCCGCTCGAGCTCCTGAATGTAGGCGCGCGAGTGCAACTCGTGCGCTGCGCCCGCGGCGGTGATCAGCAGGATCGCCGCGCTCTGCCGGATCAGCTGCTTCAGGGGCTCGATGCCCGGACCGTTGAAGGCGTCCAGCCTTTCGAACACACACTCTGCGAATTCAAAGACGCGGTTGGTCACGACGTCGAGCGGCTCAGAAGACGTATCGCTGAAGAGTGTAGCGGTGCCCGCCGCCAGGTCTTCGGCGACGTCCTGAAGATCGTCTGCCAATTGCAGCAGCACGCCCCAGCCGAACGCGAAATCCTCCTGCGCCGGGGTGAGCAACCCCGCCGCCAGATATCCGTCGGCGAGCACGGAGGCGCCACCTTTTGCAAAGACGCCGTAGAGCACCTTATCTGACGGCAGGCCCGCTTCCCGCCGCAGACCGACGCTTTCCTCCTGAGCGTTCTGGATCGCCAGCAGGCTCCGATAAACCTCAGGATGCCGTGCGCGGTCGTACTGGCCTTCGATCGTGTCCACCAGATCCCATACCTTACTCTCGCGATGGTCCGCCGGCTCGGGCGATTCGCCTTGCAGCCGCGAACGCAGCCGCCGGTTGAATGCGCACTTCGCCTCCGCTGGTGCGTGAGGATCGTCCAGCAGATTGTCCGTGTACGGATACAACATGCTGTAGGCGAAGATTGCTGGAGTCAGTTGCAAGGGCTGGCCCAACAGCACCTGGAGCCCGGCGGCGGTCCAGACATTGCGGCTGGCCTGGAAGATGTCCGTGGCGCTCAAGGCGGGATCGAAGCGGCGAGCTTGCTCCGCCAGACCCTTGGCTAAATAAGGGAAGCCCCCCACCAGGAGCTTCAAATGAGCATCGTCCAGATCCAGCGCGGCCCGCGCAAACACGGTGAAGGCTTGAAGAACCGCGGACTCCGCGTCCCGCACACCCGAAGCGATACTCTTCTCCGCCACGCGAACGAACTTCTCCGCGTCGGCTTCCCGATGGGACTGCTCTTGGGGCGTGTAGCTCTGGCGCAAACGTGGTCTGTGCCCATGGCAGCTTCGCCACATGCCGATGTGCCGCCGCATCAACCTGTCGGTTCCCACCATCGACAAGAGGAACGTAAATCGCTGGCCGAGTGTTCGCTAAATCTTCAATTCCCCGTAACCTCATGCGGGCGGCTGCGTCTGTCGATTTATGGAGTAAACTCGGGGAAGGAGCCTTTGTTTTATGCACGTACCAGCATTCTTGGCGATGGCGGCCATGGCCGGGGCTCTGGCTGCGCAGGATGCCGCGTCTGACCCGGCCCAAGCGAAGCCCGCGGTCGAGCCCGACCACAAGTCGTTCGTGGTCGAAAACGGCACACGCATCCCGCTGAGCATGGTGAACAGCGTCAGCACCAAGACTTCGGGCGAAGGCGATCGCGTGTACCTGGAAACCAGCTTTCCCATCGCGGTCAACGGCAAGATCGTAATTCCGGCGGGAAGCTACGTGCTCGGAACAGTTACGTCGTCCAAGCGTCCGGGCAAAGTGAAGGGCCGCGGTGAGTTCCGCCTGCGGTTCGATTCGTTGATGCTGCCCAACGGCGTGACGCGCGACTTCCGCGCCCAAGTGGCGGGCCTCGATGGCCGCGCGACCGAGGATCTGGACAAGAAAGAAGGCACCATTCGCAGCGAAGGCAATAAATCTTCGGACGCGAGGGTGATCGCCGAAGCGGCGACAACCGGTGCCGCGGTCGGGGGCTTGGCGGGCATCGGACAAGCGCCCGGCCTGGGAGCAGGCATCGGAGCAGCGGCGGGAGCGGCGGCCGGGCTGATCGGCGTGCTGGTCACGCGCGGACCGGATGCCGTGCTGGCCAAGGGCACCACCGTCGAAATGGTCCTGGATCGCCAGCTTATCTACGACGAGGCCGAGCTGAATTTCAGCAACCTGCCTCCGCGGTATGGCTCGAGTGATGGTGGCGGTCCCTTGCCTAGCCGCAAGGCCCAGGGCGTCACACGACGTTTCCCATAGCGCGTTTCTTCGATGGACCTACGGTACTAAGTAGTTTCTCCCCAGGCATGATGCGGAGTTTCGCTGAGCGTAATTGACGTGGAGCTCTGTTATCGTTGACCTGTGAGGAGCCTGCCCATCCCCGTCGATCGCGGCGCCACGGCCGGCACCGTAAGGGCGTTCCGGTTGCTGGGAGTGCCGGTCAGACTGCACTTTACCTTCGTCCTTCTCCTGTTATTCCTGGTAGTTACGGCGCTGGGATACGATTCCACGGCAGTGTTCGCCACCTTCATTCTGGGTTTGTTTGCCAGTGTTCTGCTGCATGAATTAGCCCACGCGGCCGTCGGATCATGGTTTAAGATCCGCACGCTGGAGATCGTGATGTTCCCCATCGGGGGCCTCTCGCGACTGGAGCGCCGTCTGCGCCCCGTGGAGGAGCTGTGGATTGCCCTGGCAGGACCCCTGGCCAACCTGATGGTTGCGTTCGCGGTCTTCTGGTATGTGGCTTTCACTAAGCAGCCGGTCAGCATCCACCCTGCCGATCTGCTGCATCCTTCGAGCGCGAAACTGCTGCCGCTGCTCGGCTTCGCCAATCTCCTGCTGGCTGGGTTTAACCTGGTCCCAGCCTTTCCCATGGACGGCGGACGTTTGCTGCGTGCGCTCCTGACGTTCCTGCAGCCTGAGGACGAGGCTACTCGCATCGCCGCATGGATGGGACGCGCAGTGGCGTTCAGTTTGATACTTTACGGCCTGGTGCACGGCGAATTCATGTTGATCTTCTTC
>DATGJK010000286.1:0-8851 GCA_035295245.1 Acidobacteriaceae bacterium | reverse complement strand
TTCAACTTCGCCAACTACAAACTGCCCAACGGCTATTCTTCTTCGCCGAGCTACACCAATCTTTCCGTCACCGCGAACGGCAACACCTACTATCACGAGCGCTTCTTCGTCACGCAGTGGACCTCAACCCTCAGCCCGCGTTCCGTCAACAACCTGCTCTTCCAGTGGGGACGTGACCTCGAAACAGCGGGCGCCAACGCCTCCGGCCCCAGCGTGACCCTCTCCGGAGTGCAGCAGTATGGCATGCCGAACGCTCTGCCGCGCGAAGCTGAGCCGGACGAACATCGCTATCAGTTCACCGACACCTTCTCGCATACCCAGGGCCGCCATGAGTGGAAGGTTGGCGGCGATGCCAATCTCGTCCATGAAGTGATGATCAACCTCTTCCAGGGCGGTGGGCTCTACTCCTACTCTCCCGGCACGCCGGTTTCCGCTTTCCAGAACTGGGTGCAGGACGTCTATCAGGTCACGCCCACCAGCGGCTCCGCCGGCTACCACTACACATCCTTCACGCAGGTCTACGATCCCATCACCCACGTCGGCAAAGACGACTTCTGGATGAAGGATCCCGACTGGTATTTCGAAGACACCTGGAAAGTGACGCCGCGCTTCACCGCCAATCTGGGCGCGCGCTACGACCTGCAGATCACGCCCAACCCCACTTTGCCGAACCAGACCTCAACCCTCGCCACCTATTACACGCAGAAGCTGAAGACTCCCACCGATCGCATCGTGCCGCGCATTGGATTCTCCTGGAGCCCGCGGAACCGCACCGTCGTGCGCGGCGGATATGGCATCTTCGCCGCCCTCACCCAGGGCAGCACCTACTACGCCATGCGCGTGGAGAACGGCGTTTATCAGACGAACTACAACTTCAACTGCAGCGGCAACAGTTGTGCCGGCGTCGCGGGCGCGCCTGAGTTCCCGAACGTGCTCTTCACGCCTCCGGGACCGCCGCTCGCCGCTCCCTTCAGCGGCGCCGCCACTCCCGCTGTGACTCCGGGCGGCAAGGCGCTCATCGCCAGCTTCCACGGACTCGATCCCAACTTCGTCCCGCCCATCGCGCATGAAGCCCAGCTCACCCTCGAGCAGCAAGTCGGTCCGATGGCCCTCTCCCTCGGATACGTCGGCACCCGCGCCCTGCACCTGCCCATCTTCATCGATACCAATGTCGCTCCCGCCACCACCACGAAGGCCTACAACATCTACGGCACGTCCGGATCGCAGGCCGGCTCCATCACGCTGCCCTTCTATACGCAGCGCATCACCGCCGCCGACGGATCCATCAACACCGGCTTCAGCGAAGTCAGTTCCTGGTACCACTCGCTGGTCGGCACGGTGCGCCAGCCCATGAGCCACGGACTCGAGCTGCTGCTCAACTACACCTTCAGCAAAGCCACGGACTTCGGCCAGGTCGGCGGGCAGTTCGGCACCTTCTACGGCTCCAACTTCCCCATCGATCCCTACAACATCAAGGGCGAGCACGGCCTCTCTGACCTGAACCAGACGCACCGATTCGTCGGCAGCTTCGTCTATGCGCCGCAGATGTTCAAGTCGCTCTCGAACGACGTAGCCCGCTACGCCCTCGACGGCTGGTCGATCTCCGGCATCACCACCGATGCCTCCGGATTCCCGATCACCGCCTTCATGAGCGCCAATGCTTCAGGCGGCGTAGACGGCGGACTCACCGGCGGCACCATGAGCTCCAGCTCCGGCGCGGCCTCTCCCGGACGCGCGCCGCAGGTCGGCCGCAACTCCTTCAAAGGCCCAGGCTTCAACGATCTGGACATGCGCATCTCGCGCACCTTCCCCATCCGCGAGAAGGTCAGCTTCCAGTTCCTGGCTGAAGCCTTCAACCTGCTCAACCATCCGAACGTGCTGAGCGTTGCGACCACCGGCTACCTGTTCGTTGGGCCCGGAAAGAGTGGCGGCGGCGTGGCCTGTCCCACAGTGGCCGGATCGGGCGAGGCAAACTTCAACGGCTGCATCGTGCCGAACGTCGCGCCTTACACCAGCTCTCCGTTGGGGACGCCCACCAGCACCAGCGGCGTCCTCTACACCGAACGCCAGCTGCAGTTCTCCGGCAAGATCTTCTTTTAACGAGTCACGATGCATCTGGGTGCCCCATCCTTCCCGCGCGCACTTCGCGGGAGGGTGGGCCAACAAAAATCCCCTGCCACCCGGCAGGGGATTTTCGTTCCGAACAGATCACTGAGAACTGATCACTGACAACCGATCTTATTGCTGCCGCTCGATCGTCACCGATTCCAGCACCACCGGCTTCACCGGCCGATCCTGCCGGTCGCGCGACACCTTCGAAATCTTGTCGACGACATCCTGCCCTTCCACCACCTCGCCGAAGATGGTGTGATTCCCGGTGAGCCATTCCGTCGCCGCCACCGTGATGAAGAACTGCGAGCCGTTGGTATTCGGACCGGCGTTCGCCATCGCCAGCTTGCCCTTTTTGTCGAAGCGGTACGGCGATCCCTTCGTTTCATCTTCGAAGCGATAGCCCGGCCCGCCCGTGCCGTTCCCCGCCGGATCGCCGCCCTGAATCATGAAGTCCGGAATCACGCGATGAAAGACCGTTCCGTCGTACAGCTTGTTCTTGCTCTTCTGGCGCGTCTGCGGATGCGTCCACTCGCGGTTGCCCTCCGCCAGCTCGACAAAGTTGGCGACCGTCTTCGGAGCTTCCTTCTCAAACAAGCGGCACACGATCGTGCCTTCCGTGGTTTTGAAAACGGCATAGGTGCCTGGCGTTCGGCTCATACAAACTTCTCCCTGTGTGGTTTTGATTTTCGAGTGATGGCCTGACGTGCAGCTTCGATTCTATCTGCCAGGGCTGGCAGTTACCGCGGGGGTCGACGCCTCCGCCGGAATCTGCACCGCCGCCGATGCTGTTCCGCGACTCGCCCGCTCCGGCACAAGGACCCGCGCCGCAGCCGTCGCGATCACCGTCAGCGCTAATCCGCCCAGCACATCGGTCAGATAATGCCAGCCGGTCGTCAGCGTCGAAACCGCAACCAGAACCGCCAGCGTCCACGCAATCGCCCGCAACCGCCGCACCGCCCCGAGCGCCAGCGCCGACATCATTGCCAGCAGCACGTGGAATGACGGGAACGCCACGATCCCCGCATCGCCCTTGTCCAGATCCACCATGGCGGGACTCTTCAGCAGCGCCAGATACTGCGTGACCGCCTGCTGCTCTTTATTCGCGTGGAAGCCCTCCGTCGTCCACGGGCCCGCAGCCGGCCAAAGCGCGAACGCAATCGCCGTCAGGATCGCCGCCGCCACCACACCCGCGACGCAGCGCCGCGATGCATCGCCCTTGCCCATCGCCGGAGGCACCAGCACCGCCGCGATCAGCATCGGCCCCACCAGCGCATAAATCACCGCCAGCCCGATGTGCAGCGCCGGCCAGTGCTCCACACCGCGCGCGAAAGCGATGGTGGAGAAGTGCATCGCTCCATCCAGCGCCGTCAGCTGCGCATCGATCAGCGGCCGCGGACTGCGGCCCGCAATCTGCATGGTCACCGCGAGCGCCTGAAAATAGAGAATCGCCCAGATCGCCAGTTCGCACGACTCCACCAGCCGCGGCAACGGACGCGTCCGGCAGTACCACAGCAGACCGCCGAGACAAGCCGCGCCCAGCCAGACGTTCAGCAACTGTCCCGATCCGTAGAAGTGCACCGCGCGCGCCAGCACGAAATTCGTCACCATCAGCGCGGCCAGAACAATTCCGAGCGTCAGATGAAACCGCCGCGTGATCGCGTCGGCTTTCTCTCGCGCTGCTGCCGTCTTCGTCATTGCGGGCTCGCGGACAACCCGGTCGGGGGCTCGGGCGGCACCGGCTGCCCCGCCGGAATCACGGTGACTTTTTTCAGCACGACCGGCTCGATCGGCTTGTCCTGCGCATTGCGGTTCACGCGCGCAATCGACTGCACCACCAGCACGCTGTGGTCATCGCACTGGCCGAAGATCGTGTACTTCTGGTTCAGATAATCCGCCGGCCCCTCGGTGACGAAGAACTGCGACCCGTTGGTATTAGGCCCGGAATTCGCATAGGCCAGCCGTCCCGGCACGTCGAAATTCAGACTCGGGTCGAACTCGTCGTTGATGTAGTATCCCGGATCGCCCTCGCCATTCCCCAGCCGGTCGCCGCCCTGAATCATGAACTCGGGGATGACGCGATGAAACGTCGTGCCATCGTAAAACGGCACGCCTTTCACCTTCTTTTTCGTTTGCGGATCGGTGTACTCCTTCGTGCCCGTCGCCAGCCCGACAAAGTTCGCCACCGCATTCGGCGCCTGCTTGTCAAACAGCCTGCACGTCATCCGCCCCATGCTCGTGTCGAAGAGCACCGCAGGCCCGGTCGGCTGCACCGCCGGCTTCACGTTCTGATCTGGCGAATCCGGCAGAGACGAGCTCGACTGCGGCGCGCTCTGCGTCGGGGGTGCAGACTGCTGCGTCTGCGGCGTGGACGTGGGTTGCTGCGCAAATGCCGGCGAACCCGCCAGCACTGTGGCCGCGGCCAGAACAGGGGTAAGGATCATGCGGAACATCAGCATCAGACTACCCCAACTGCCGCAGCCCCGCCCCTCCCAAAAAGTCGCAGGACCTTCGCCCTGCACCTATCCCTACCCCCTATTCCGGCCCCTCATTTCCCGGTGTAGCTCACGTGCCAGATCGATCCCGATCCGTCGTCCGTCACGAAGAGCGATCCGTCCTTCCCCACGGCCACGCCCACCGGGCGCCCCCAAACATTGCCGTCCGAACGCACAAATCCAGTCAGAAAGTCCATGTATTCGCCGGTCGCGTGCCCATCCTTCACCGGCGCCACAATCACCTCATATCCGGCACGATTCGCCTTGTTCCACGAGCCGTGCTCCGCGGCGAATACATCGCCCTTGTACTCCGCCGGGAATTGCGATCCCTCGTAGAACAGCATCTCCAGCGATGCGAAATGCGGCTGCAGCAGAATGTCCGGCGTGATCACCTTGCCCTTCAGCTCCGGATGCTTCCCCTGCTGCCGTGGATCCCACACGCCGCCATCGACGCTCATGTAGTACCACGGCCAGCCGTAAAACCCACCTTCCTGGACATGCGTGATGTAGTCGGGCACCAGATTATCGCCGAGCATGTCGCGCTCATTCGTCGAGCACCACAGTTCGCCCGTGATCGGATTGATCGCCTCGCCCACGCAGTTGCGAATGCCCGACGCGTACACCTTCTCGAACTTCCCTTCCGGCGTGAACTCCAGCACATCGGCCCGGTGGTACTCCTCCGGATGCGTATCGGAATCGTCGTCGTTCGAGTGCGATCCCACCGACACCAGCATGTGCTGCCCGTCTTTCGTGAACACGATGTCCCGCGTCCAGTGCCCGCCGCCGCGCAGCCGGCCGCCGCCGGGTAGATCGGTCAGCTTCTGCGCCGGCCCGCGCGCCTTCAGATCGCCATTCTGATACGGGAATCGCACCACCGAATCCGTGTTGCCGACGTACACCCATTTCGGATTCGGCCCCGCAGGATAGAACTGAATGCCGAACGGCTGGCTCAGATCCTCGGCAAACGTCGACACTTGTTTCGGCTTTCCGTCCGGCCCAACACCGCGAAACACCATCACCTTGTTCTGGTAGCTGATCGCGACGAACAGATCGCCGTTGGGCGCGGTGCGGATCTCCCGCGGCTGATCGAGCCCGGTGTAATACTGCTCGACCTTGAAGCCCTCCGGAGCCTGCGGCCACGCATCCTTCGGTCGCGCAACCATGTCCGGACCGTTATCCACGCCCTTGGTCGCGTAAGGCGCCGGCAAATCTTTCACCGTCAGGTGGCGCATCACCCCCGGATGCTCCTTCGTGTAATCCGTGAACGCGTTCTGCCCCGTCAGCACCTGGCCCTGAGTCAGCGTTCCGCCCAGCAGCACAGCGCTGAGCAGCGCGGCCGCGGCGTAGGACACCTTCTGCATGATTCCCTCCGGAAAATGGTTTACGAATCGAAATAAAGCCTGCGTCTTCTCGGATGCACGAGAAAGCCGGTCAGCTCCTATTTTCAATCAATGAGGCTGATCGCCGCCTGGCGTCGGGATTTCGCGAATCTCCTGCGGAGAATCCAGGGCATGCTGCAGCAACGCCGTCGGAATGGTCGCCGTCATGGTCGCCTTGTTGCTGTGCCGCTCCACCTTGACGCTGTTCAGCATCTCGCGTGTCGGCTGATCGAACTGCGCCCCACCCGCCGAGTCCTCCAGCGTCCGCACCAGGTGCAGCACCGTCTGCACCGATTCGGTCGTGTCCGCCGCAGCCGCTTCGCTGGGCGCAATCTCCTCGACGCGCAGATGAATATGCCCCACCCACGAGAGGGATGCGATCAGCGTCGCATCCAGCGGCACCGGCACCCTCAGCCCGAGGATGCGCACGCCGCCCACTCGGTTCAGCGGCAGCGCAATCTGCCCGATCCCCCACGCAATCGAGAGCAGCGGCACCTGCGGATAGTACTTCGACAGCAGCGCCGATCCGGAAAACGGCAGAGCTGCTGTTCGGTGCCGGTCGATCATGGAGTGAATCTGCTCCGGCGTGGGCGTATTGCTCACCGCCACCGTGTCATACCCAAGCAGCGTCACGCGCACCGTGCGCCCTTCGCTGGGGATGTTGTAGATGGTGTGGCCCGCGTATGGCTCCTGGCTCGCCGCCGACCGTGCCAGCCACGCCGTCAGCCGCCGCCCGTCAAACTTCCCGGTAAACACCTCGGAAAACGCCACCGGCCCATTCGGCCCGTTGGCTTCCTTCATCCGGTGCAGTGCAAAGGCTGCGTCGTCCAGATCGCGCTCGAACTGAATGCCCGTTGCATCGATGAACCGCTGGTACTCCGGCGAGTGGGTCACCGGATGCTGGTCGAAGTGCGTGGCCGTGCGCAGCGGCCGCATGTCCAGATACACAATCCCGTCCGACTCCGGCAGCAGACGGGCCGCTTCCGGCGGAGCTTCTTTGCGCAGGTAAATTGCGCCGCCCAGCAGCAGCAGCACGACGATAACAGTGGCGATGGATATCCGAGTGCGCCGGCGGATCATCGGGACGTGGCTCTATCATCTCACCCGCCGTCAAATTTTCCGCACGCCGTGCTCCGGCACGGCAACTTCCCGCCACGGCGACCTCTTCCCACTGCCATCGAGGACGAGGGTCAGCAAAAGGTGGTCCGCAACCGGCCCGATGTACAGGCCGGGCTGAACGCGAACCGACGAAAATAGTCCATGAGCAGTGAGGCGGTCGGCGCTCTGTTCGCTGAACGCTGATCGCCGATCTCTCCTTTTGCGGCCCGCCACGCCCTGTGATAATTTCAATTTGTACCCATCGTTTTGAAGGCGCAGGCGTGTGTCTTCCGACCGGCGGGTCGGCTGTCAGGGCTGGCGTAGCTCAGCTGGTAGAGCATCTGATTTGTAATCAGAGGGTCGGGGGTTCAAATCCCTTCGCCAGCTCCAGTTCGCCGGTAGATTTTTCCTTCGCAGCGATTCCCGAGAGCGCGCGTGCCAGTGGAGCCGGAATCACCTTCCGGGATGCCGCCGGGTGTCCAAAGCGAAGCAGGTTTGGCTTTACGCACAGGTGGCCGAGTGGTTAATGGCAGCAGACTGTAAATCTGCCGCTCTCAGGAGCTACGGAGGTTCGAATCCTCCCCTGTGCACCAGAGTTCAGCAGTGAGCAGGTCCGCCGTTGGCGGCGAATTGAGGGCAGCACCGTGAGCGCGAGCGATGTTCAGGACGGCGCTCGGAATCCAGCAGCGGACCGGAGACGCATGGGTACGGCTCTCGGAGTCCTGGCCGTGCTGATGGTGCTCGCCTGGTTCACCATTGACGGCGGCGCGGTTCTGCCGGTTCGGGAGTATAGCTTCGGCAGCGTCAGTTTTGGCGGATTTGGCCTGCCGGTGCGCTGGATTCCGGAGATCATCCTCGGGCTCTTCGCCGTGCGCGTGGTCACCGCCAATATGCGGGCGCGCCTCGAAGAACAGGATCGGCAATAACAGGTTTTCCGTAGTAGGTTGGTAGTACAGGCTGATGTAGCTCAGTTGGTAGAGCACTCCCTTGGTAAGGGAGAGGTCACCGGTTCAATCCCGGTCATCAGCTCCAGATTTTCAGCGGGTTGCCACAGCGTTCAGCGACACGGTTTTCCACCGGAGAGCTGAACGCTGCGCACTGTGCGGGAGTAACTCAGTGGTAGAGTCACAGCCTTCCAAGCTGTTGGTCGTGGGTTCGATTCCCATCTCCCGCTCCAGAATCTCGAAGAGGTGTTGTTTTGAAGGGACACGGTTTCAGCTTCCCGGATCAATCGCCGAATCCAGGGACTTCGATCGTCGAGGGAAATCACGCAACAATGTTTGAGCAGGCAGTCATCCCCATTCAGGACGAGAAGACCTTCGCCGAGGTCCGGCAGGCGCTCGACGAAGCCTTCGCCCCGGCCCGCGTTTCCGATTTTCTGCGCAGCGTCAGCGGCGCGAAGCTGCGCATTCGCCAGTTTGAAGCCGTTCTGGCCCAGGGACTCCTCGGCAAGCCGGCGCAGGCTGCCTATGCAAAGCTGGGCGACGCTGACCGCGGCCAGGTTCGCGAACAGTACCTCCGCCGCGTCGAGCAGGTCGCGCCCGAGGTCCGAGCAAAGTTTTTCCGGCTTTACACGCAGTACTGAGCAGCCGGATTCAGGAATGACAACGATTTCGAGAGGGAAAAGCGATGGCGAAGGAAAAATTTGACCGGTCGAAGCCGCACGTGAACGTGGGCACGATTGGGCACATTGATCACGGCAAGACGACGCTGACGGCGGCGATCACCAAGGTGCTGTCGAAGCACAACCCGAAGATCCAGTTCCGCTCG
>DATGJK010000285.1:0-16648 GCA_035295245.1 Acidobacteriaceae bacterium | reverse complement strand
CGCGATGGGCAGTTTTCTGTTCTTCGTTGCGCTCAAACACACGACCGCCGCCACCGTGGCGCAGTATCACTACACACAATTGCTGACTGGTGCGCTGATGGCCTACCTGATCTGGCGCACGCAACCGACGGTGTTCATGATCCTTGGCGCAGTGCTCATCGTCGGCTCAGGAATGTACATCGCGATCACGGCGCCGCGCTCGACCTGGCCGGCCGTGCCGGCACACGGAGTCGGGTCGGACTGATACCGCGCCGCATCTCTTTGGATCAGAATGGATGCGAGGGAAGCCATGGCGGAAACCCGCAAAGAAAAAGACTCGCTGGGCGATTTCAACGTTCCGGCAAAAGCGTATTACGGAGCGCAGACCGCGCGGGCCGTCGAAAACTACCCCATCTCCGGAATGCGCGCGCATCCCCTGCTCATCCGCGCCATCGCCATGGTCAAGCGCGCCGCGGCCGAGGCGAATCGCGATCTGGGCACGGTGAGCGCGCGGCGGGCCGACGCCATCATCCAGGCCGCGCAGGAAGTCATCGACGGCCGATGGAACGATGAGTTTGTTGTCGATGTCTTTCAGGCAGGCGCGGGCGTCAGCTTCCATATGAACGCCAACGAGGTGATCGCCAACCGCGCCAACCAGATTCTCGGCGGCAAGCTCGGCGAGTACGCCGAGGTGCATCCGAACGACCACGTGAACTTCGGACAGTCGACCAACGACGTCTTTCCGACGGCCATGCGCGTGGCCACATTGCTCGCCCTGGAAACGCTCTACCCGGAGCTGGACGCGCTGGCCTCGGCCTTCGCGCAGAAGGGCGAGGAATTCGAGCGCGTCATCAAGTCTGGCCGCACCCACATGCAGGACGCGGTGCCCATCCGCCTCGGCCAGGAATTCCGCGCGTACGGCATCGCCATCGAGAAGGCGAGCCAGTCGCTGCGCCAGGCTTCTGATGGATTGCGCGAGCTGGGCCTGGGCGGCACGGCCGTCGGCACCGGCCTGAATTCCCATCCGGAGTACCGCAAGAAAGCCGTCGAGAACCTGTCGCGCATCTCCGAACAGCCTCTTTTCCCCGCCGAAGATCTGCGCTGGGCGATGCAGTCACAGGCATGCATGGCGCAGGTGAGCGGCGCGCTCCGCGGCCTGGCGCTGGAAGTGATTCGCATCTCCAACGACCTGCGGCTGCTTTCCTCGGGACCGAACACCGGCTTCAACGAGATTCATCTTCCCAGCCTGCAGCCGGGCTCCTCGATCATGCCCGGCAAGGTGAATCCCGTGATGGCCGAGCTGGCCGCCATGGTCTGCTTCCAGGTCATCGGCAACGACACAGCGGTCGCTCTGGCCGTTCAGGCGGGACAGCTCGAGCTGAACGTCATGATGCCCACCATGGCGTACAACGTGCTCCAGAGCATCACCATCCTCGCGAACACGCTTCACCAATTCACCCAGCGCTGTGTCATCGGTATCACGGCCAACGAGACGAAGTGCCGCGAGTACGCCGAAAAGACCATTGCGCTCGCCACCGCGCTGAATCCGCACCTCGGCTACGCGAAAGCGGCGGAGCTGGTAAAGGAGTCCGTGCAGACCGGCAAATCCATCGTGGAACTGCTGCGCAGCCGCAAGCTGCTGATCGACGAACAGATCGCGCAGGTGCTGGATCTCGAAGAGATGACCGAAGACAAAAGCCGCGCCTGATCCGTCAGCGATTCGACAACTGCTTCGCGGCATGGGATCCCATCCGCTGCCACACGCGCAGGCCGAAAACACGATTCTTGCGAAGCTCCCACAGAGCAACAGACACAACCAGCCAGACAGCCGTGGCCGCGGCAATCACCAGCGCCGCGTTGTGATGCGGCAGAAAATACCACAGCAGCGCGGCGAACGCTACCAGGCCGCAGGCGCCCAGCATCGCTCCCGCGGCGTCGAGACTGGCCGCCATGCGCCCGCGATTCGTACCGTCGTGTCCGATGCGCTGTTTCCGCTCCTTCTCGTGCGATTCGATGAGCGTGGCAGAGCAGGGAAAGATGGCCGGGAAGGCCAGAAACAGCCCTCCGAGCGTCGCTCCGTAATGCTTCGCAATCACCCCGGCCAGCACCGTCGCCGCGCCTCCAAACAAGAACCGCACCAGGTACTCGCGCGGTTTGGTCGCCTTGAGCGCCGATATCTTAAACTCGACCATCAAAGCCTTCCGCCGGTGAGCGCCCAAAGGGCCAGAGAGATTCCCGCCCAAATCGGCATCGTGACGATCGTCGTGACCAGGGCGCTGATGCGCCAGCGGCGCAGAACATAGCTCGCAGCCGCGGCGTACACAATGAAAGCGATGGAGGCCAGCAGCATCGACGCCGCTTCATGGGCCGCGTACGGCTTCCCTTCCTTGTGAATTGTCAGTGTCAGCGTAGCCAGCGCCACCGACGGCGCGGCGCTGAACAATCCGGCGAAGCTTTTGGGCCGGAGCACGTCGCCGATCATCGCAAACACGCTCACCACCACGCCGCCGGCCAGGAAGCGAATGATCAGGTCAGTCATGTTTTCCGGTGATGAGTGGAGTCATGGAGCGGGCCCTGCTTTCTATGCAGCCTTGCGCGCCTGCCGGACAAGCCGCATCGCGGCGTATGCGTCTTGGGTTCCGAGCAGACGGTATTCCTTGCCTTCCAGCTTGTGATAATTGACGAAGAACAGTTCGACTTCCTTGAGCCACTTCTTCGGCAAATCTTCGAGCTTGTTCACATTCGCGTACTGATGGTTCGCCTCCGCCACCGCCACCAGACGGTCGTTGCGGGTCTTCTGTTTTCCTTCTGCCTGTTCACCTTCGATCACGCCGATGAGTTTCGCCCGCACCGCGATCCCGGGAAAGGCGGGTTGATCCATGAGCAGCAGCACGTCAATCGGATCGCCGTCATCAGCCTCGGTGCGCGGCAGAAAACCGAAGTCGTAGGGAAACGTCATGCCCGCGGGCAGGACTTTCTTCATCGTGAAGATTGCCTGCTCAGGATCGTAGGCAAACTTATTGCGCGATCCAGCCGGTGTCTCAATGATGACCTGAACCAGCCCTGCCTTTTTATCGACGGGCTTCAGACGCGTGGGATCAGCAAGGGATTTCATAGGTATCGAGCCGCGCGCGATCTCTACATGCGCCGCACACGGCAATGTTAATAGGACGGTAACGATACCCTAAATCGTTGTACGCAGCCGAACTTACAGGAACCAGATTCAGGTGCGAATAGGGCAGTGCGCCATGCCTTCGCTGCCGAAGATGCGGCGATAGCGCTCCACCTCCGCCGCCGGTCCCAGTGCCTTGTCGTAATTATCGGAAAGCTTGACGGCGGGCCGGCCATCGACCTCGCTCAGCTTGCACACCGTGCGCGGCGGCGCAAAGTTCGCCCGCGTCGATCCCGTTTGCGGATTGCACTCCCGGAAGTCGTTGGTCAGCAGCGTGCCCCAGCCGGCGCTGAAGCGAATCCGCCCGGCAAAGTGCGCGTGAAGGCGCAGGATCAACTCCTCATCCAGCGAGTCGGAAGCGATGAATAGCTTCTGCCGCGGATCACGCCCGCGCTGCTCGAGCCAGGCAATATATTCGTCCCCGGCGACGAAGGGATCCTTGCTGTCGGCGCGCTGCCCGGTCCAGTCGGCCACCCAGTCGGGCGCGTGCCGCAGGAATTGCGTTGTCCCATACGTATCCGGCAGAAGAATATGTAACTCTCCCTGATACGTATGCTGCCACATCTCCAGAATGCGGTACTGCGCCGTGTGCAGTTCCTCGTCGTTCCTGACCATCGCAGCCAGTCCCATCGGCAATTCATGCGCATTGGTGCCGATCGCTTCCAGGTCGAGCTTATAGGCCAGATACGAGTTCGACGTCCCTGTAAAGCTCGGCCCCAGCGTCGCGGTCATCGCGTTGACCACGTACTCCTGCCACAGAAAGCTGTGCCGCCGCCGTGTGCCGAAGTCGCTGACGTGCAGACCGGATACCGCCCTCAGCCGCTCCATCTTCTCCCACAGTTTCGCCTTGGCCCGCGCGTAAAGGATGTCGAGCTCGAACTCGGTCAGATACTTCAGGCTGGCGCGCGTGCGTAGCTCGCTGACAATCGCCAGCGCATAAATTTCCCACAGCGTTGTCTGTGGCCAGCTGCCGTGAAAGTTCAGGCTGAGATGGTGGTCATTGACCTTCAGGTCGTAGTCGGAGAGCTGGAACCCATGCTCCAGCCAGTCCAGAAATTCCGGCGAGAAGATGCCGCGCCTTCCGTAGAAAGTGTTGCCCGCCAGCCAGATCAGCTCTGACTTCCGAAAGCGCAGCTTGCGAACTCCCTCCAACTGCGCCCGCAATGCCTCGGGATCGATAACCCCCGCCATCGGCGTGTCGCCCTCACGGTGGAGGAGCGAAAACGTGACCTGCGTCTGCGGGAACTGGTTCCAGATCAGCTGCAGCATCAGCAGCTTGTAGAAGTCCGTGTCCAGCAGCGACCGGATGATCGGGTCGAGTTCGAAATTGTGGTTATGCGCGCGGCGCGCCACATTGATGATCATGAATTCGCCCGTCCAGGGGCAGCCGCGCTTCGCGCTAAGCCCAAAATGACGGTGCCCTCAGCATGAAGGCCAGGGCCCTCGCATGTCCAGGCTCTCTTCCGGGAACCAATCCCCCGTCGCCCGCGTATTGCTCAGCATGAAACGGCTCTGCGCTGTGGCAGGCGCGGCAACGCTCGCCTGCATCATGACCGCCTCGGGCGAGACTTTTGGCCATTGCGGAGACACCCTCGATGCGCCTTTCCACCCGCATGAATCCCTCACCATCGACTCCCGTCCGGCCGGTATCGAGATCGTGGGAACCGACAAGGAATCGATCACCGTCACCTGCACGGCCCAGGACGATGAATCGGCCCATCACGTGAAGATCCGCCTCGCCGGAAGCAAGCTCATCGTGAGCGGCAGTGACCTTCGCAACGGAAATCTGCAGATCCGCGTCGAGGTGCCCCGCAAAACCAGCCTCCGCGTGACCGTGCCCGCCGGTGAAGTCAAGGTGGAAGACGTGGCTGGAGACAAGGACATCGATATTTACGCCGGGCAGATCACCATCAGTTCGACGCGCGACTGGGATTACCGCAGAATCGAAGCTTCCGTGGATATCGGCCAGGTGAATGCGTCGGCCTACGGCGTGAGCAAAGGCGGCTTCTTCCGAAGTTTCACGACAAAAAATCCTGACGGCGAGTACCGCTTGTGGGCGCACGTAATCACCGGTCAAATTGATCTGATCGCGCCCCAGGGATTAGCCAGGTCGGAGTAGTCCAGACCCTGCCTAATTGAGGAACATCGTGCGGTAAAGCGTGTCGCGCTGCACCGGCTTGAATCCGGCATCGCGAATCACGCGGCGGAGTTCCTCCTCCGTCGTGCAGTTGGCGGTCCCCGCCGCGCGCACCACGTTCTCCTCCAGCATCACTGAGCCGACGTCGTTGCCCCCGAAGTTCAGCCCCAGCTGCAAAACCTTCAGGCCCTGGGTCACCCAGCTGGACTGCACGTTCTCGATGTTGTCGAGGTACAGCCGCGAGATCGCCAGCACCTTCAGATAATCCACCGCGGTGGCCTCTTCCCAGCCGCGCCCGCCAAGTGCTGTGTTCTTCGGCTGAAAGCTCCAGGGAATAAACGAGGTGAACCCGCCGGTTTCTTCCTGCAGTTTGCGGATCACGTCGAAATGGTTCACCCGCTGCTCAAGCGTTTCCCCGACGCCGAACATCATGGTCGCCGTGGTCCGCATGCCCAGCTGATGCGCAGTGCGGTGCACCAGAACCCACTCCTCGGTACCGCATTTCAGACGCGCGATCCGGTGGCGCACCTCATCATCGAGGATCTCCGCACCGCCGCCGGGAATAGAATCCAGTCCGGCGTCCCGCAGCCGCGCGATCGTATCGCGCACGCTGAGATTGCTGTACTCCGCAATCGCCAGAATTTCCGAGGCCGAGAAGCAGTGCAGCCAGATTTGCGGAAACCTCTGCTTGATCCCGCGCAGCAGCCGCTCGAACCAGTCGATTTTCAGATCAGGATGCAGCCCACCCTGCATCAGCACGCCCGTTCCGCCCATTTCCAGCGTCTCGGCAATCTTGGCGTAAATCGTCTCGAAGTCGAGGATGTATCCCTCGCTGGCTAACTTTCCTTTCAGAGGACGGTAAAAAGCGCAGAACGTACAGTATTCGGTGCAGAAGTTGGTGTAATTGATGTTGCGGTCGATAATGTACGTGACCACGCCTTCCGGGTGCAGCCGCCTGCGAACGGCGTCGGCTTCCATACCCAGGCCAATCAGGTCATCCGAGCGGAAGTAATCCAGGGCTTGATCGCGGGTGAGCGGCATAGGTCTATTCTCGGGAAAATCCCGGCGGTCGTCCAGTTTCGCGCCTCCCCGCCGGTATTGGACGGCTTCTGCAACATTTCGGGTGCAGCGCGGCATCGCAGGCTGCGTAGCTGCATTTCATTCTTCCGGGCCTCCACCACAGGAGTCGCACGCATGAAGCTGTTCGCTTTCCGCCATTCCAAAGTCGTTCTGTGTTTATTGCTCGCCGCGTCTTTCGGTCTGTCCGGCGCAGCCCAGGATCAAAGCGCGCCGGACACTCTGCTTCTAGCCGACGGCAACACGCTGCACGGCAAACTGGTCAAGGAAATCGGCGGCACGGTGACCTTCCACACCGATTCCCTCGGCGATTTGGACGTGCCGTGGGCCAAGGTGAAAGAGCTGCATACCGGCGAGAACTTTGCCGTCCTGAACAAGAACCTGAAAACGCGCAGCAAAGCCGCGGTCGACAAGCTGCCGAAGGGCAGGCTCGACGCAACCAGCGAATCCGTCACCCTGGAGGGAGCGGCGCAACCGATCCCCGCGAAGGACGCGCAGGTCATCGTCGATCAGGCCACGCTCGATAAGGAACTCAATCACGAGCCCGGATTTTTGCAGGGCTGGAACGGCGCCGTCACGGCTGGCGCTACCCTGGTACGGGCTACGCAAAACCAGTCCAGCTTTTCTGCCGCTCTCGGACTGGTGCGCACGGTGCCCACGGTGAGCTGGCTGGATACCAGGAACCGCACATCGGCCGACTTCAACTCGTCGTTTGGCAGAATTACCCAACCGGCCTACAGGGTCGGGGGGGTGACGATTCCGGCGGCGACCACCAAGTCGTCCATCCTGCATTTCGACGCGGAGCGAGACGAGTATTTGTCATCAAGAATTTTCGCTCTGGGCCAGGCCGCCTTCGACCACAACTACAGCCAGGACCTGAACCTGCAACAGATCTACGGTGGCGGACTTGGCTGGACGGTGGTGAAGAAGATCAATCAGGAAGCCGATCTGAAAGCTACCATCCAATACGAAAAACAGAGCTTTATCACTGGCGCCGGGGCAGCCAACCAGAACCTCATCGGCTCAACTTTTTCGGCGGATTATCTGGCAAAACTCAAGTTCGTGACCTTCATACAGAATATCGAATACATTCCGGCCTATAACCATCCGCACGCATGGTCTGCGGAGGAAACCGACGCTCTGGCGTTTCCGGCATGGAAGAATCTCGGGTTTTCCCTGGGAACCCTCGACAGTTACCTGAACGATCCACCGGCCACGCTGCCCCCCACGAAGCGGAATTCATTCCAGTTCACCATGGGCCTGAGCTACGCGTTTAAGTCGAAGTATTAAGCCCGTCGCCCGGCAACGGGGTTAAGATGGGCTCCATGATCGCCCTGCACGGCGCTGCCGTAGGTCTGCTCGCCGCTGCCCCCGTGCGTCCCGAGTCTCCGCTGGCGCTGGCCTGGCGGCACACCGGCGCCTTCTGGGTGCAAACAGGACTCGCCCTGGCGCACCATTGGCTCGTCGTCCTGGTATGCGCCGCCGTGCCTGCGGTGGAACGCGGTTACAGGACGCTGCGCGCGCGTTCAGCCAGCCGGGGACAGCTGGCTCTGATGGATTTCCTGGTCACTCTTTGGCGCGTCGGACTCTGCATCGTGGCCGTTTGGGCCGGCACATCCGGAGTGGAGTGGCGCTCCCTGTCTGCGCGTGTCGGCGTGGTCGCTGCCTGGCAGCTGGCGCTGGAAGAGATGGGATCGTATTTCGCGAACCATCTGCGCATGCTCATCTGGGAACTGGTGTTCTTTGCCCTCGCGTTCTGGGCCGCAGGCAAACTCCTCGACGCGCTCGTCCGCCTGACCGTCCGAACCGGCGTCTGGGTTCGCCAGAGCCCCTATCAACAGGCCGCAGCCAGCGTGTTGCGCAATCTCATCCTCGTCCCGCTGGCCGTCATCTATCTGGTGGAAATGGCTCGTCCCATCTTCCGGCAGTAGCCCATCAGGAATGGGGGGTCACGCCGAGATCCTTCAGGGCCTTGCGCACCGCTTTCGCCCGCGGCCCGTCCGGCAGAGCGCTCAGATAAAGCTGATAGTTGCGGATCGCCTCGTCGCGGCGGTCCAGGTGCCGTGCCGATTCGGCCAGCCCAAACACGGCATCCGCATTGCCCGGGTCAAGCTGCGTCGCTTCCGTGAACCGCTCGTACGCGCCCTTGTAATCGCCCGTCTTCAGGTAGAACAGCCCCACCTGGGTGTCCTTCTTTCCGAGATTGGGATCCTGAACCGCTCGCGCATCTCGATTGCTCTCCGGGATGTCGAGACCCTTCAAGCCTGACTGGCTGGAGCTGTAGTCCTGACCCGACCCTGACTGCTGCTGATCCTTCTGTGCGGCCTTCTGCGACTGCTCCTGCGGGAACCGATTCTGCTCAGCCTCCGGCGTCTTCGCTGGATCGCTCGGCTGCGCAGGCGGAGAGGACGGCGTTGCGTTCTGGTTCTGGTTCTGATCCTGCTGCGCCTTCCGTGCCGCCGCTTCCGATTCCGCCTCAGGAAACGGGTTTTGGTCGGCAGACGAGGGCTTGTGCGCGGAGCTCTGCTGGCCGCTCTTCTTCTGCCCCGCAGCCGGCGCATTGTGCTGCGGCGGCGGGGTCGTGCTGGACGAGTCCTGCTGCTGGGCGGCCAGCGGCATGGCCAGCAGAATCGCTGTGGCGGCGACGATAAAACGCGTCATCTCTCCCAGTTTAGACGCGCAGGAATCCCAAAAGGAGTCGAGACTGGACCCGTCACAGAGCCCGTGCGCCCCTTCCGCGGCGGCTGCTCTGCGGTCCCACTCGCGGTATTCTGCAATCGTATGGCGCTGATCATTCGCTCTTCGGCCATCCACGCCGCCGGCTGCTACACCACTTCCCGCATTCGCAAAGGCACGCTGGTCGTCGAATACACCGGCCCCCGCATTTCCAAGGAAGAAGCCGACCAGAAGTATGCCGACTCTCCAACCACCTACCTCTTTGGTATCGGCGACGGCGCAACCGTCATCGATGGGCATGGCACAGCCATGTTCATCAATCATTCCTGCGATCCGAACTGCGAAACCGAAGAGATCGACGGCAAGATCTGGATCATAGCCATCCGCGACATCGCCGCTGGCGAGGAACTAACCTACGATTACAACCTCTACGACGGCGACGAGGACGAAGCGCGCTGCAACTGTGGCGCGACCACCTGCCGCAGCACTATGTATGCCCCCGACGAGATCCGCCGGAGGAATCGGGCGAAACGAAAGTCGTCGAATGCCCCCATCGGTCTCAGGCGCAAAGCAGCCGGCGCAGGGCGTCAGCGCGTGCCGGAGCCGCCGATTCGATAGAATCTCCTACCTGAGCAGTTTTGCGCGCAGATCGGATGCGCGCCGGGCGATGATCCTGACCGAACCCAGCATACAAGCGAAATTCGGCCGCCGGCTGCGGCGCGGGCCGCTGGCTGCCTTTCTCGACGAAGTGGCAGCCGCCGTGAAGCTTCCCGGGGAGATCGCCGTGCTGCTGACCACCGATGCGGAGATCCGCCGCCTGAACCGCGCATTCCGGAAGAAGGACAAGCCGACAGACGTACTTTCGTTTCCACCTCCGCAGCAGCCGCCAAGTCAGAAGCCTGCCGGCGGCGACCTCGCTATTTCCGTGGAAACAGCTGACCGGCAGGCCGAAGAAGCGGGGCATGCTCTGTTTGTCGAGTTGCAGATCTTGCTCCTTCACGGCGTGCTGCACCTCGCCGGCTACGATCACGAGTGCGACACCGGCCAAATGGCGCGCAAAGAAGCTCTTCTGCGCCGGAGCTTCGGGCTGCAGCCGGGGCTCATCGAGCGCTCGGCCCGCAGCAGGAGCCGGCCATGACCATTGCCACGGCGCTCCTGATTGCCGCATTACTGGTCACGCTGACCCTTGCCTCGTACATCGATCGCTTGTACTCGGAAATGGGTAAGTTTCTGGCCCTCGAGTTCCAGGAAAACATCGACGTCTGGGAGCAGCGCATTGAACCCCGCCTGGGTATGAACCGCGACCGGATCGCGCTTTCCGCCGCCGTGCTGATGCATCTCTCCCTGGCATTCCTTACGCTGATCTTCGGCATGTTGCTCTTCGACCGCGGAGGCAACACGCGCGGTCCCAACGCCGCCGAGATCGGCCAGGTGGCGCTGGGCATCGTCCTGGTCATCGTCATCTTCAATCGCCTGCTGCCGTACGCATTTTTCACCCGCACCCGGGGCACATGGATCGTGCGCTGGCGCTGGCTGCTGTTGCTGATGCTCTGGCTGGTCCTCCCCATTACGCTGTTCCTGCAGTTTCTGCTGTCGATCGCGGCCCTGGCTGAGACTCATGGCCCCGCCCACGCGGAGAATGCCCAGTCCGAGGCCGTCGAAGCGCTGATCGAGGCCGGCGAAGAAGAAGGCATCATCGAAGAAAGCGATCGCGATCTGGTGCGCTCCGCCGTGGAGTTCGGCGACAAAATTGTTCGCGAAGTGATGACCCCGCGCCCTGCCATCCTCGCCGTCCCGGGCACGATGACTCTGGAGCAGTTTCTCGAGGTGATTCGCGCGCGCCCCTTTTCGCGCGTGCCCGTCTACGCGAATACCCTGGATAACGTGACCGGCATCGCCTTCGCCCACGACCTGCTGCACATCACCGACGCTGAAGCGCGGAGCAGGACCGTGGCCTCCATGCAGCGCGAGGTCACATTCGTCCCTGAAACCAAGAAAGCCAACGAGCTCCTGCGCGAGATGCAGAGCCAGAAGCAGCACATGAACATCGTCATCGACGAGTACGGCGGCGTTGCCGGGCTGGTGACCATCGAGGACCTGCTGGAAGAACTCGTCGGCGCCATCCGCGACGAGCATGAGAAGGAAGACAGCGCCATCGTAAAGGAGCCGGGCGCCACATGGGTCGTTCCCGGCAATCTGGAAATTGGCCGCCTCGAGGAGTTGTTCGGTGCGCTGGACCTGCCGGAGGACATTGAGGCGACCACCGCCGGCGGCCTGGTCAGCGAAACAGCCGGACGAATACCGCAGACCGGCGAAGTCGTGGAAGGATTTGGCCTGCGCTTCGAAATCGTGGCCTCCACCGATCGCCGCGTCAATCGCCTGAGGATTTCGCGGCCGCCCAAAGCTGCATAATCAGAAGCAATGAAGATGCGCTCCGGGTTTGTCTCCGTCATTGGACGCCCCAACGCGGGCAAGTCCACTCTGGTGAATGCGCTGGTCGGCGAGAGAGTAGCCATTGTCACCAGCAAGCCCCAGACCACGCGCACGCGAATTCACGGCATGGTGGAAGTGCCGGAGCGCAAAGGCGTGCACCCGGCCGCGCAAATCGTCTTCGTCGATACGCCCGGCATCCACCAGGGCCGGACCCAGCTGGACCGCAGCATGATGCAGCAGGTGCACGAAGCCCTGCAAACCCGCGATGTCGTGCTGCTCGTCATTGACGCCGTGCGGCGGCGGCCGGGCAGCGAAGACGAAATCCTGAAGCTCGACCGCGCCAGCGAGGAGGCCCTCGCGTTCGAGATGATTCGCGATCTCGACTGTCCGGTCTTCCTGGTCATCACCAAAGTCGATCTCATTGCGAAAGAGCGTCTGTTGCCGCTCATTGAGGGCCTGAGCAAGCTGCACGATTTTGCCGAAGTCATTCCGGTTTCCGCGAAAAAGGGAGACGGCCTCAGGCTGCTGCTGCATAAAATCGCCGAACACCTGCCCGAAGGCCGGCGATGGTTTCCCCGCGACCAGTTCACGGACCAGCCCGAGCGCTTCCTCGTCGCCGAACTGATCCGCGAACGCGTCCTCATGGAGACTGGCGAGGAGGTGCCCTACGCCTCAGCGGTAGTCGTGGAGCGCTTCGAAGAGCCGGAGGTAACCCCACCGCTGCGCGGCAGGAAAGCCGGCAGCAAGCTTCCGGTCACGCGGATATCCGCGGCGATCTACTGCGAGCGCCCCGGCCAGAAAGCCATCCTCATCGGCAAAGGCGGCAGCAAGCTGAAAGAAATTGGCGCCGGCGCGCGGCAGGCAATCGAAGCGATGCTTGGAACCAGGGTATATCTGGAGTTGCACGTCCTGGTCCGGGAAAACTGGCGCGATTCCCGTGTCTTTGTCGAATCGCTGGACTGGCGTAAGCAACTGCAGGACATAGCTGCAAGAGAGACCAGGAATACCGAGTAACCCGCGTCGCCTTCGCCGGGGCTGCAGGCTACCAGCAGGTCACGTTATTTTTATGGCCATGCCTTGACCCCGGTTGCATTCTCTAAGTACCGGTGACACGGCTGACCCCACTGTCCAGGTCTAGCCCGGAAATTGCCAGGACCACGGCAACCTTTCCCTAACTTCGTATTGAACACATCAAAGCGAAGACGACTGCCTGCGTCGATTCACTCGGCGTGCTACCCTTTCTGGTCTGATACTGCCCGACGATGTAGAGAATTCTCGATTGTCGGTGCCTGATAGTTGTACTGCCGGACAAAATGCAACGCAAGGCGCAGCCACTCACCGAGGTACTTGAGGATGGCACGGACTCATCATCCAATCCATATTGCAAGCAGGTTCTTACAAAACCGGGGAAAAACCGCGAATTCCAAGTCAGACCAACACGGATGTGATAGACCGAACTGGATACCGCTCCAACCCCTTTGTAACAATTCGTAGGTTTTGCTATGGTAGGAACGTTGTGTCCGTTCCCTGGATAAGTTCACACGTCAAATAAAGAGAGAAAAAATGACTCGCGAAGAACTTATTGCTGCTGTTGACGAAGAGATCAGCCGCCTGGAAAAAGTGCGCGCCTTGCTGCAGAGCACGGGTGGTTCCCGCATCTCGACTTCCTCCTTTGGCAATCGGCCCCGCAAAAAACGCGTGTTGAGCGCCGAAGCTCGCGCCCGCATCGCTGCCGCCCAGAAGCGGCGCTGGGCGAAGCAGAAAGCCGCTCAGAACGCCAAGAAGTAACACCTTGTTCCATGCCGCAGAGCAGTGCCGGGGCGCCGCGTCTTCGCACGCTGGGCGAGCGCCGTCGCGTTGCCGCATTATGAGTTACACGGCAACGCCGACCCTCCGGCGCCCGTCCCCGCTTGCGCCTATCTGCGCAGATAGGCATCCGTGCCCGCGATCCAGTCAGCGCGCGGCGGCGTAAACACGTCAAGGTCAATGGTGTCCTCGATTGCCTCGGCCCTATGTGGCAGGTTCGACGGAATTACCAGAACCTCGCCCGCCCCCACGGTAATCACCCGCCCGTCGCCCAGAGTAAATCGCAGCGCTCCCTCCAGGATGTATGTAATCTGCTCGTTTTCGTGGAAGTGTTCGGGCACGATCGCGCCCTTGCGCAGAAACAGGCGCGCCAGCATCGTGCGCTCGCCGTACACAAACTGCCGGTCGATGAGCGGGTTCAGGTGATCGACGGGGATAGTGTTGAAGCTGGTGTACTGCAGTTTGTCCTGATCGGTTGTCAAGCTTGCCTCCGCATTCCTGCCATTCTCTTCCTTCCTTGGTGAGCGCCGCCATGGACGGGCAGGTCCCGGCGACTCGACTATCATAGGGCGCATGGAAACCGGACTGAAAGGCCGTGTCGCGATTGTTGCCGGATCGAGCCAGGGGCTGGGCAAAGCCATTGCCTTTGCTTTCGCTGCCGAGGGCGCGCACGTCGCGCTCTGCGCCCGCCGCGGCGACGTCCTGAACCAGGTCGCAGGCGAGATTCGCAGCCGCTTCGGCGTCGAGGCGTTCACCCAGCCTTTGGACGTGAGTGATGATCCTGCGGTGCGGGCGTTTGTTGATGCTGCCCACAGCAGGTTTGGCCATATCGATGCCTGCGTACCCAATGCCGGCGGCCCTCCCGCCAAGCCGTTCCTGTCTACCACCATGGACGAGTGGGAGCGCGCCTGGCAGCTCAATCTGCGCTCCGCCGTCAGCTTCTGCCAGGCTGTACTGCCGCATATGCAGAAGCAGAAATGGGGACGCATCGTGACGCTGACCTCCTACACCGTCAAGCAGCCGGTGCCCGAGCTGGTGCTCTCCAATACCATTCGCGCCGGCATGATGGGCCTGGTTCGCTCCCTCGCCGGCCAATTCGGCAGGGAAGGCATCACCATCAACAACGTCGGGCCGGGATTCACCGCCACCGACCGCTCGAAGAGCCTGCTCGAAGGCCGGGCAAAAAACCGCGGCATCTCCCTCGCCGAGGTGCAGGCGGAACTGGAGCGCGAAATCCCCATCGGCCGCATGGCGACTCCCGAGGAAGTGGCCGCCACCGTCGTTTGGCTGGCCTCGGAACCCGCAGCCAGCATAACCGGCCAAACGGTCCTGGTGGATGGCGGAAGTTATAAAGGTTTGTAGCGTTCAGGTACGCGTTCGGAAGAAAGGCTGCCGTAACCGGCAGCCTTCCCCTCGCAAATACCTATTGCTCGTTATCCGGCCGCTTATACGGCGTCTGGATCCAGTGACGCGCTTCGTTCAGCGCGCCCGCCGTGTTGTCGTTGGTCTGCAGAGCCTGCCGGTACTCCTGCACGGCGCGGTCGCGCTGGCCAGTCAGGTCAAAAATCTTGCCGATGGCGACGTGGCTCCACACCTCCGTCCACCGCGGCTCCAGATCGCCATTGAGGCAGTCCCGATAGGCGTTCACAGCGGCCTGGTAATTCCGCATGGAGAAGAGCAGCTCGCCAATGCGATAGCTCGCCAGTGAGCTCTGCGGATTCGCCTTCAGCGCGTTCTGATACTGCTGCAGCGCTCCCGAGCTGTCGCCCTGGGCCGCCAGCTGCTGCCCGCGCAGGATGTCCACCCGCACCTGCAGGTCAGGCGAATTCTTCAGGATCCAGTCCTGGGGATCGATGACCACGCGGCGCGGCCGGCCAAAAGTATCGATCACATACTGCGAATCGGTGCCCACCAGGTCGATGCGCTTGTCCACCGTCTTGCCTTCGGTCTCCACGCGCAGCTCGACAGGCATGTTGAACAGGTCCATATCGCCCTGGACCTCGCCAATCGTCCTGAAGCCCTTGTTATTGCCCAACCGGTAAACGGCGTAGTTATCCTTGAAAGTCGGCGCGCCGGTGCCGTCGAGCCATTCGGCAAAGAACGGCGTCAGCTGCTGCTGCGACTGCTGTTCCGCCACCCGCTCGAAATCGTGCGTGCTAATTCCCTTGTCCTTGTAGTCGCTCACGATCGTGCGCAGGACCTTCGCGAAGCTCTCGTCCCCCACTTCCCACCGCAGCATGTGATAAACCAGCGCGCCCTTGTCCAGCGTCATCGACTGGAACTGCGGCGTGTAGGCCTGCAGCGTCCCGGCGCTCGAGAGCGGGATCGTGTCGTAGGCCAGCGCGCCCGCCGAGACATCCTGAATAGCCGTGTCCAGCGCCCCGTGGCCCTGATCGTCCTCCAGATACATCAGCTCGCCGTAGCGGGCCATGCCGTTGGTGATCCAGGCATCGTTCAGCGTGGCCGGGCTCACCTCGCTGCCCCACCACTGGTGTGCCATGGTGTTGGCCAGCAGGCGAAACGAGTTCTTGCCGCCAATGTAATTGCCGCCCACCGCGGCAATCTCCGGCGCCCAGAACGCCGGGACTGTGTCATCGGGCAGCTCGACCACATTCAGCTGCGTCGATTCCGGAATTCCGAAGGTGCTGGTGAAATAGGCGAACTCGCGCAGCGCCGTGCCCGCGTAATCGGCAGCCGCCGCATGGTGAGCGGCGGTCGTATAGACCCTGATGTTCGTCGCTCCCTGCACCGACACCGGCGCCTCAAATTTCCCCGCGATAATCGTCCCCGGAAAACCCGGCTTGTCCCAGTTGAAGTCCCACTCCTGCTCGCCGTTCGCTGCGGCTTTCGGCTGTCCCTGGCTGCCGCTCCCGATCACGCGATACCCGGCGGGCGCCTTGATGTGCATCTGCGCGGTGAACCGGTCCGTGGTGTAGCCGGTCATCGGAAACCAGCGCGCCGCGTACAACAAATAGGTGATCGGATCTCCCACGTAGGCCAGCTTCAGCCCCTCGACGGGGCCGCCTTCCCCGCTCTCCAGCTGGCCGGAATAGTGGAACGTCCAGGTGGCCTGCTGCCCTTTCGGCAAAGGACTGGCAGGCGTGACCACCAGCGTGGCGTTGGGGCCGCGTTCGCCGTTCAGCGTGGCGCCGCCGGCATCCGTCACCTTATCCACCTTCAGCGCCCCATGCAGATCGAAGGTGACCGTGGGCAGATCTTCGAGCGGCGTGAAGGTGACCTGAGCCGTTGCGTCCAGCGTGTGATCCTTCGGCTGGATCGTGGCGTCGATCGTATACGCGGTGATATTCAGCGTGGGCTTCGCCGGTGTCGCCTGGGCGCGGACAATGGGCACGGCGGCAAAGGCCAGC
>DATGJK010000284.1:0-10214 GCA_035295245.1 Acidobacteriaceae bacterium | reverse complement strand
TGAATCTGGAAGTCGAACGCGAAGTGGATTACTACGCGAAGCAATCCTCGGCCATGACGCAGCTGATCACCGTGCTGGGCGGCGTGGTGGCGGGCGTTATGGCAATCGGCGCGGTCTTCGGCGCGCTCAATACCATGTACTCGGCGGTCGCTGAACGCGGACGCGAGATTGCCACGATGCGCGCGCTTGGCTTTTCCAGCTGGAATGTTATCCTCTCCTTCCTGTTTGAGGCGCTGCTGATTTCCTTCATCGCCGGCATTATCGGCTGTGTGGTCGTGCTGCCGCTCAACGGAATGACGACGCAGACGATGAATTTCTCAACCTTTTCGAACATCGCCTTCGCGTTCAAAATCACCTTTAATCTGCTGGTGATGGGAGTGATTTTCGCGCTGGCCATGGGCGTTCTTGGCGGTCTGCTGCCCGCGGTGCGTGCGGCGCGGCGCCCCGTTGCCGTCGCCCTGCGCGAATTGTAGGAAGTGGGGAACCAGGAATATCGCAATGTGCCGCAATATCAAACCGCTGTTCAACTTTGAGCCGCCCGTCACCGAAGACGAGATTCGCGCCGCGTCGGTGCAATTCGTGCGTAAGATCAGCGGATTCACCAAACCGTCGCAGGCGAATCAGGCAGCATTTGAGGCAGCCATCGACGAGATCAGCGCGGCCTCCAGCCGCCTGCTCCATTCGCTAACGACCGGCGCTCCACCCAAAAGCCGCGAGGAAGAAGCCGCCAAAGCCCGGGCCCGCGGTGCGGCACGCTTCGGCACGTAATCGTGCCCCGCTCGTCACAAATCCAACTGCCTGAGGAACAGGGCGACGCTAGCCTGCGTATCAGCGCCTGACGGGAAGCTCTGCACGGGCCAAGGAGGCGAGACGGTGGAATTCACAACGCAGCTGAAACAGATCCTGCGACGCCTGCTGCGCGCGCCCATGTTCACGCTGGTCACCGTGGTCACGCTCGCGGCCGGCGTTGGCGCCACCATTGCCGTCTTCGGTGTCCTCGAAGGCGTTCTGCTCAAGCCGCTTCCCTACCCGCACCCGGACCGCCTCGTTGGCGTGTGGCACAGTGCGCCCGGCCTCAACATCGACGATGTCAACATGGCGCCCTCGAACTATTTCATCTATCGGGAACAGAATCGAGTTTTTGAGGACATCGGGATGTACCAGGGCGACTCGGTCAACGTGACCGGACAGGGCACTCCCGAGCAGGTTCAGGCCATTGACGTCACGGATGGTCTGCTTCCCGTGCTCGGCATCGATCCCATGCTGGGCCGCACGTTCAGCCGTGCCGATGCAGCGCCGGGCGCGCCGCAAACAGCGATTCTCAGCTATGGCTACTGGCAACGGCATTTCGGCGGCGACCGCTCGGTCATCGGTCACTCCATCACGATCGACGGCAAGATTCGCCAGGTAATCGGCGTGATGCCGCAGAATTTTCGTTTCCTCGGCTGGGCGCTTCAGCCGGTTCTGTATCTCCCGCTGCAACTGGATCGGAATAAGACGACGCTGGGCCAGTTCAGTTACGACGGCGTCGCGCGCCTGCGTCCGGGGCAAACAATCGCGAGCGCCAGCGCCGACGTTGGACGCATGATCCCCACCGTCTGGGCCAGCTTCCCTGCCCCGCCGGGTTTCAGTATCGAGTTGTTTAAGAAGGCTCGTATGGGACCCAAAGTTCGGCCACTGATGCGCGACGTTGTCGGCGACGTCGGGCCCACGCTGTGGATCCTGATGGGCAGCATCGGGATCGTGCTCCTCATCGCCTGCGCCAATGTGGCGAATCTGATGCTGGTGCGTGCTGAGGGCCGTCACCAGGAACTCGCCATCTGCTCGGCGCTGGGCGCGAGCCGCTGGCGGATTACCCGGGATTTTCTGGCGGAGAGCCTGTTGATTGGAGTGATCGGCGCGGCTCTGGGGCTTGCCCTGGCATGGGGAGCGATCCATCTGCTCCTCCTGCTGGCGCCTTCGGGCTTGCCGCGCCTGAACAATATCGGCATCGACCTGCCGGTGCTTGGGTTCACAGTGCTGCTTGCGCTGCTCTGCAGCCTCGTTTTCGGATCGATCCCCGCGCTTCGCTATGCGCGCCTGCGGGCCGGGACGGGCCTGCGCGAGGGCGGCCGCAGCCTGAGTCAGGGGCGGGAGCGGCATCGCACGCGCAACACCCTCGTCGTCATCCAAGTGAGCCTGGCCTTCGTGCTGCTGATCTGCTCCGGTCTGATGATCCGCACGCTGCGCGCGCTGAATCACGTCAACCCGGGCTTCGATGCGGCGTCGATCCAGACGCTGCGAATCGCCATCCCGGAGGCGGAAGTGCCGGATGCGGAGAAGGTCATCCGCATGGAACAAGACATGATGAACAGGATGGCCGCGATCCCCGGAGTGAGCAGCGCGGCCATCGCAAACTCCATTCCCCTGGACGACCAGCACTGGATGGACCCGGTGTTTGCGCAGGACCACAGTTATGCCGAAGGCCAGATGCCGCCGCTTCGCCGCTTCAAATTCATTTCGCCGGGATTCTTCCACGCGATGGGCATTTCCCTTGTCGTGGGCCACGATTTCAGCTGGGATGACAATTACCAGAAGCTGCCGGTGGCCATCGTTTCGCAGAACTTCGCCCGCGAATACTGGGGCACTCCGCAGAACGCTCTGGGCAAACGGATCCGCGTGAGCACAACAGATGAATGGCGGGAGATCGTCGGCGTGGCAGGCGACGTCCACTACGACGGCATGAGCAAGGATGCTCCAAAAATCGCGTACTGGCCGCTGCTGATGAATAACTTCGAGAGCGATAAGGTCAACGTTCGCCGCTGGGTGACGTTTGTCGTGCGCACCGGCCGCGCTGGCTCCGCGGCCCTCGCAAATGATCTGCGCCGCTCGGTCTGGGGGGTGGATTCGAACCTTCCCGTCTCCGATATTCGGACCGAGGAATTCCTCTACGCGCGCTCGATGGCGCGCACCTCGTTCACGCTGGTGATGATCGGCATCGCCGCGGGGATCGCTCTGCTGCTCGGATTGGTTGGCCTCTACGGAGTGATCGCCTATTCCGCATCGCAGCGCCGTCGGGAGATCGGCATCAGGATCGCGGTCGGCGCACAACGGAACGACATTACCGGTATGTTTGTGCGCCAGGGATTGCTGCTGGCGGGAGTGGGGGTGGTGTGCGGGTTTGCCGTCGCGCTGGCAGCCACGCGACTGCTGGCCTCAGTGCTTTTTGGCGTCAACCCCATGGATCCGGTCACGTATATCAGCGCGTGCATCGCGCTGTGCGGAGCGGCGGCCCTGGCCAGCTATCTGCCTTCGCGTCGAACGGCCAGCGTCGATCCGGTGGAGGCGTTGCGCGCAGAATAAGACGGCACCGCGCCACGAACAGCGGTGCCGCCACGGTTGACTGAACGAGCCCTACTCCGGCAGGGCGACCTGGCCATCGAGGTGGAAGTGGCCGGTGGCCACGGGCGCTCCCGTATCCGGCTGCCCGCCACCGATGCTGATGCTGTAATCGCCACCGGCGATGATGGGATGGCCATCCTCCGTCACCATGCCAAGGTCGCGGTTCTTCAGCTCGAAGTGGACC
Source organism: Acidobacteriaceae bacterium (assembly GCA_035295245.1). Classification (GTDB taxonomy): domain Bacteria; phylum Acidobacteriota; class Terriglobia; order Terriglobales; family Acidobacteriaceae; genus Palsa-343. The sequence goes on along the minus strand of DATGJK010000284.1, from coordinate 6,649 downwards.
TTCTGGCTTGCGCCGGGCTCGAGGTGAATGCGCTGAAATCCGCGCAGCGCAATGTGCGGCGCACCTGCGACCGGCGGAAACTTCAGGTACACCTGGACCACTTCATCCCCGGCCACTTTGCCGGCGTTTGTTACCGTAACCTCGGCATCGACCGGATCGCCTGCGTTCATGGGCGCCTGCGGCACGGTGAGGTCGCTGTAGCTGAAGGTCGTGTAGCTCAGGCCATAGCCGAAAGGATAGAGCGGCTTGCCGTTGAAGTAGCGGTAGGTGCGATTCTGCATCGAGTAGTCCTCGAAATTCGGCAGCTGATCGACGCCCTTGTAGAAGGTGACCGGCAGCCGGCCCGCTGGATTGTTCTTTCCGCTGAGCGTCTCGGCAATGGCCGCACCGCCTTCTTCTCCCGAATACCATGCTTCCAGAATCGCGTTGGCGTGCTCGCTTTCCCAGTTCACCGCCAGCGCGCTGCCATTCATGAGTACCACCACGACTCGTTTGCCGGCGGCGGCTACGGCTTCGACAAGCGCCTCCTCCGGTTCAGGCAAGTCGATGCTGGTGCGGTCTCCGCCGAGGAAGCCCGGCTCACTGACCGGCATCTCTTCGCCCTCGAGTTCGCTGGTGATGCCCACCACCGCAATCACCACATCCGCTGCGCGCGCCGCCGCCAGAGCTTCCGGTGAGGGTGCGGGATTCACTTTGGCCCAGATCAACTGCGCGCTCGGCTCGCCTGGCCCGCTGTTGCCGTACATCAGATCCAGCGCGACTTTATGTCCCTTTTCCAGATGCACACGGCCCATCTTGTTTTCCACGCCATGCGTTCTGAATTCCTGAGCGACGGGCTTGCCATCGACCAGGAGACGCGCAAAGCCATCAGCGCGAACGCCGATGAGGTACTCCCCGGAATCGGGCGCGGTCAGGAAACCCGTCCAACGCGCGCCAACAGCCTTCTTGCCGGACAATTCCGGCGGCAGGTTGTTCTCGCTGAGGTCGACGTTGGGCTCAACGCGGGTCGCGACCGGAGCGGGTCTGGGACCGGGCCCAAACTGCCTGCCTTCCCAGTTGCTGTACTCGGCCTTCAACCCCGGATTCCCGTCCTGCGTGCTCAACACGTTGTTGGGCACAGGGCTGCCCTCGCTGCGCAGGAACTGTGTTCCGGGAACGAAGGTGATCCTCGCATTTGGAAATTCCGCCTTCAGTCCGTCAATCATCGACACGGTGTGCGTCGGCATGCCCGCATAATTACCGAGCAGAACGCGCGTCTGATCCGCGAGCGGACCGACGACGGCGATATTCCTGATCCCCGGCTTCAGCGGCAGCGTGCCGTCGTTCTTCAGCAGGACCATCGACTCATCCGCCAGCTTGCGGGCCAGTTCGCGGTGCTCCGCGCTGTCGAGTTCCTTCTCGTCGATCTTCGAGTACGGCACCATGTCCGGCGGATCGAACATCCCCAGACGCATGCGCGCGGTGAATAACCGTACCAGCGCCGTGTCCATGGCGTCCTGGCTCAGATAGCCCTGCTGCACTGCCTCGACGAACGGCTTGTAGTCGGAGTTGTCTTTGGGATATTCAGCGCCGCCGCCGTAACACTCGTTGTCCATACCGCGTTCGAGCGAAATCGCCGACGACTGCGCCTGCGTCGGACGATAGCGGTGGCCGGTGAAAATGTCGCGCACAGCGTCGCAGTCGGAAACGACATATCCCTCAAAGCCCCACTTACCACGGAGCTGATCCTCGAGCAAATACTGATTGGCGCAGGCCGGCTGTCCGTTGATCCCGTTGTAGGCGCACATTACCGATCCGGCTTTGCCCTCGGTAATGGCGGCGCGAAACGCGGGTTCGTAGGTGTCGAGTTCGTCGTGCCTGCTCACGTCGACGTCGGCGAAGTGCCGCGTCGGCTCCGGACCGCTGTGCACGGCGTAGTGCTTTGGGGTTGCGATCACGCGGTAATATTTGGGATCGTCGCCCTGCATGCCGGTCACAAACGCCACGCCCATGCGGCCGGTGAGGAACGGATCCTCACCGTAGGTCTCTTGTCCGCGGCCCCAGCGCGGGTCGCGAAAGATGTTCAGATTCGGCGCCCAAAAATCGAGGCCACCCATGATGCCCTTGTGCCCCGCCTGGACATCCTGCACGTGCTTAATGCGCCCCTCAATTCCAATGTCGGTTCCCATAGCATGAACGCCAGGCACATCAAAGGTCGCGGCCAGGCCGATCGGCTCCGGGAATTCCGTTACCCCGCTGTCGATCACCCCGTGAAGCGCTTCGCTCCACCAGTTGTAGGCGGGAACGCCGAGCCGTGGAATGGGGCGAGCGTCGTTCACGAGCTGCGAGGCTTTCTCGTCCAGGCTCATGCGGGACACCAGATCCCTGGCGCGCACCTCGGGAGAGAGCTGCGGATTCAGATACGGCGGGCTGGACTTCTCCTGCGCGATCGCGCATGGCACGAGGGCAGCGCAGAGCAGAATTCCTGCGCAGAGGGCTCGCATGGCAGTTCCCTTCATCACAAATCTCCTGGTCATAGCGGCAACGGCCGGATGGTAAACGTTTTCCGCAACCGGCAGTTCTGGGTTTAGAAAAATCATTTTGGGGCGTTCTTCGGCTACATCGCTTTACCGCTGCCCAAAATATCACGAGTTTCTGGTCTCGTGCGCGGGTGGAGGGTCAGGCCGGCAATTTCAACGGCGACTAAGGGCCGAGATTGCCGATCATTTGAAGGTTGAGGCGTTCGGGTATTCCGGCTCAGCCGCGCATCACGTAACGAGAGCGCATGTTCTCGCCGTACCACATGATGTAGTTCGTCCCCCAGGCATTGTTGAAGAGACAGCTGTGAATGCCGCCCGAGAGGTCCGGCTGCTCACGGGAGAAGTTCAGCGGCGACCGTTCGCCGATGGCGATCAGCGGGGCATCGATGGTTTCCACAGCGAAGGCGTCTTTCCCATCGCGGTAGCTGAATCCGCTGGAGACGGCATGCATCTGCCGCCCTCCGTCCGCGACGACGTCGAAGGGGGAGATGGGCTCGCCTGATTTCTCAAGCATCCAGCCATTCGGATCCCCGACGACAGGATTGAACGTCAGCCATAAGGCTTCCGGCAAGCGCGTGGCGGGTTTTTCAAACCAGTAGAAGTTCAGATGGATCTGCGGCTCGTCGTCGGGCAGGAATAGTTCCAAAAACAGTTTCTCGGGATAGGCAGTCCGTCCCGATTGCTGCGCTGCCGCATCGCGGATCTCCAGCTTCGCGAGAATCGTCTGGCTGGTTGCACCTTTGCTGACGGAGAGCACCGACAAAGAAGGATGCCAGGTGCGGCTGGCAGCGCCTTCGCGATCGATATTCGGCTTGCCGAAGTCCTTCGCGACCCAGTCGGCATGGCTGATGATGTAGCGATCGAAGAAGCCGTTGTAATCCTCCTGCGAGAGCGTCTGATAGGAAAAGAGCGCCAGTGGGTGATCCGGCGAAGCCCATTCGCGTTGCGACTGCTTGCTGCGCAGGCGGCGAATCGCTCCCGTTGCCGGATCAAACCCAACGATGTAGTGCGCGGTTTCAATATCCCGATCGGCAGGATGCGGAGTGGCACTGGCGAGCGCCGGCTCGACCGGATCCAGTGCGCGAATGGCCGCCTGAGCCTCCTGACGGAGCTGCAATGGGAGAGTGGCGACGGCGTCGAGGAGATCCTGGCGTTTCTCCTGCCAGCTGAACTGCACCACCTCATAGTTTTTCGTGTGGATGACCTGAGCCAGCGCCGCGGGCTTGTAGTGATCGAAATCGAGCCAGGTCTTGGTGTCGGTGCCCCAGGTGTGCTCCGGCTCCAGGAGCAGCTTGCGCAGCAGGGCCAGATCGGTGGCGTCGCCCTGATGAAAATCTCCCTGGGCGATCCACTTACGGCGCAGCCGCGCCACCTCGCGGTAGCGGGCGACCTTTAGAGGATCGCTGGCCACGCCGTAAATCCAGGTATCGCCGATTTCCTGCGTAACGACCGGCAGATGGCTCCGAAACGGCTGCACGGCATTCGCGATCTCCGACAGGTTGGTCGCGGTAATCTGCGCGTTGGGATAGCGGCGCGCCAGATCGGAGTAGATCGCGTCGATTTCCTGCGGCTTATGCGGACCGCTGTTATCGCCGCGCACCATCACAGCGACGGCCAGATCGCTGCCCGGCACCCGGCCCACATCGCCGTACTCGTGGTGATACATCATCACCAGGCTGCCGCCCCGCGTATCCTTCCAGACGAAAAACAGCGGCACATCCGCCGGATGGCTGCCGCCGTTCACTCCGATATCGAGAAACGTGACGCCGTGAGCGGCCAGGGGCGCAATCAGTCCTCGCGTGTGACCGGGGACATCGGTCATCTTGGCCCCGGTGGTTTTCGTGCCGAAGCGCCGGTCGAGAGAATCGGAGAGAGCCAGGCAGCCGGCGATCATCGATTCATCGATGAGTTCGGTCTGCCAGCTCACGGGGAGCGCGTGCCAGGCGATGTCGCCGCGCGCGATGGCCTCTTCCATCGTCTTTCGCTGGGCCGGGCTCGCCTGTTCCAGATACTCAAAGAGCAGCCAGGACCCGGTTGTCCAGACATACCGCTGGCCACCGGTTTGCCGCATCTGCTGTGCCGTGACGATCGCCTCGGGGAAGTACTGCTCGAAGTAGCGGGCGACGACGTGCGCCTGGGTGTCGATAAATCCCGCATCGAAGTGGCACTTGAACATGGCCAGCACGCGCCGGACTTCCGGATCGGGCGCGGCCGGGGTCACGGCCGGCTGCTGCGCAGCCAATGCGCCGGGAAATCTGAGCGAGGCGACTCCCGTCGCCAGCATCGACCTGATGAATTGCCTGCGCTGCATCTCTCCCTGCTTTATGCGAATCGAGTCTTCTTCCACAACATCCAGCCGCATCCGCCGCCAACGATCAGCAAGATGAGAGTGAGCACGATGGCAGAGGGCATCTGCAGCGCGACTTTAGGAACGCGCGCCCACTGACCCGACCCAATGAAGATCGCCAGCGCCGCAGCGACGATCAGGTAATCCCACCAGCGCCGCGGTCCGCCTGCTTCGGCCCCGTGCTCGACGCCGCTTTGAGCGCGCAGCGTGCTGTGGAACTCGAGGTCGTAGCGGTCGCACTCGCGGCGAACGGCCTTCAGGGCAGCATTGGATTCCTCTGCGGAAACTGTGGCTCCGGCGATCAGCATCGCGCCGAGGATCATCACGCCGGAAGCGGCCAGCGCCAGCAGTCGCGTCGATCCGCGCAGGTGCGACAGCTCGCCGAAGACCAGCACGCCCCAGGCGAACCCCCAGAGCTGGTTCGTGTTGCTGAGCGGAATGGCCCGGCTGATGCCCACATACTTCGTTGCGTACTGCTGAAACAGGTCGCCGATCACCCAGCAGAATCCTCCGAGCAGCAGCCACAGCACTGAAGGCCGCATCGCGAGCAGCTGCCGTCCGAGCGAAGGAAGACTGCCAGGCAACACGGAGCCGAGGAACAGCATTGTCCCGATTTCGCCAAACGTGAAGATCGTCACGAACGAGAGAGGATTCATGCCGCTGAGGTACGCCTTGCGATAGGGCACATACATCGTGCCCCAGAGCAGCCCCGCTCCCAGCGCGGCGGCAATGCCGCGGACGGCCAGCCCGGGAGTTCCGAGCGAGTGAACCGAAAGCATGGACAGCGCCACCGATCCACCGACGATGGCCGCGGCGCCGCCGAGCACCCGGATCCAGTTCCGAACCGAAGCGCCGTCCAGTTCATGAAAGAGCAGCCAGCCCCAGAAGATCCCGACGAGGCTGTTCGTGTTCCAGAGAGGAAAGGCAATGGACAGGCCAACGTTACGAATGGCGTAGATGGTGAGCGTGTTGGCAACGGCCCAAAGCGACCCGGCGATCACCGCCCAGAGCATCAGGTGAGGACGCTGGCGCAGGTCGCGCATCACGAAGTCGGTGCCCTTCATCGCCACCGGCAGAGTCCAGCGCGCGAGAAAGACGCCAATCACCATGCAGAAGGAAATGGCAAAGGGGGAGTAGCCCGAAGCCACCAGGCGAGCCGGGGCTTCCGCCGCGCCCAGCCACGCCCCCGCGGCAAAGGCGCACGCCGTGCCGAGTCCATAACGCGCAAATGGAGCCGCGGCGTGTTCGTCAGGTGCGACAAGCAGCGGCGAAGGGGTGGGGACTGGATTCGAGCTCAATACGATTGCTCCGCCGGCGCGGGTGCGCCGTTTGCCTGATCAGGATACGCCAGCGTTACCAGTCAAGCTGATCCGGGAAGTATTCGGCGACCAGATCTTCGTAATACGGGCGCAGTTCCTTTATCTGCGGCTTCGCTGCACCCTTGGAATAGAGATCGTAGGGATTGAACTTCCGCACCCACTCAAACATCTTCTCGTCGTGCGGAGACATGAGGTGGCGGTAGGCGCCGTGCTTGTGCGCCGGATAGAACGAGTGATAGCGAAGCATGTACTGCGCCGGCTCGGGCAAATAGTTTCTGGTCACGCGATAAATGTATTCGTCGTGCCCCCAGGAAAGGTGGACCTTGTCCAGGCCGCAGTGCGGCTCGTAGATGCCGTGGAGCGTCTGGTATTCCGGCACTTGCGAATCCGGATTCAGCGCGAAGTACTCGGGAAAAACGATCTGATCGGACCAGGCGCACCCGACCGGGAAAGTGTCGCCCACA
>DATGJK010000283.1:0-3992 GCA_035295245.1 Acidobacteriaceae bacterium | reverse complement strand
TACAGTTCGTGCCATCGTCGGGATATGGTACCGAGTCCCATTCAATACATCCCCAGGAAGCAACAAGTCGCCGACGGGCGCAGTTTCGCTGGCCGCCTTTCAGGTCACTGGCTATCGAGTGAGCGAATGTAGGCTCGGCCGCCTTCGGGTGGCCATTTTGGATGGGCACTTGTGCAAGCGCGTAGGCTGGCAGGCGCCAATGCTGGCCGCCGTCGTGCCGTCCTCAGCGCCCGCCACATAGCAGCGCGGACAGAACGCCCTCGCAGCCGAACGAACGTAAGCGCGAATTTCGATGCACGCGGTGGCGATTACCTCCGGCTGTAGCGTGTGCCCTGCGGCGAGTCTGGATTTTCGGATAGAGGAGCTGCTTTCGAGGTCAGCGGGTGTTTTGGTGGGGAGCGCGTTCAGCGAAGTTGAACGGCATCAGATCCTCGATGTCGTCATCGGTTCGGCGCAGAGGTAACTCGGTTAGAACGTGGCGTAGCCAGGCATAGGGCTCGACGCCGCAAGCGCGGCATGTGAGCACCAGACTATAGATGACGACACTCGCCTTGGCGCCTGCAACGGTGTCACTGAAGAGCCAGGATTTTCTTCCGGTGACAGTCGCAGGGTTATTCTGCCCATGTCGGATCGGAAGTGAAGATCCATTATCGCTGGCATGCGCATTACGGGCGAGTTCGCTACGCTCATCGTCACTCAGTTCAATGCAAACTGCCTTCGGTCCGCGCATTCTCTCTTCCGCCGTCCTATCCGGCACATAGAATCACGGCTCCAACGAAACTGCCAAGAAACTTCCGCGACGGGACACTAGCTCAGCGGCTTCTGCTTCGGCTTGTGTGCCATCCGGATGAGCAGCCGCTGGTCTGCTCTATTGAGCATCTCCGCAGCAAGGCTACGGGCGCGTGCGGCCAGGGCCACCGCCTTCGCCAACTCAAGCGCGCCTGAGCGACCACGCAGCATCTGTTCTCTCGCCCTTAGATCTTGGTGCGTTCGCCGACCAGGCTTTCTCGCTCGAGGCTCGGTCTGCGTGAATCGCCCTCCTCAACGGTTGGGATCGCTACCACTTTTACAATGCAGAGGCTCGCCGCGCAGCCATCCCAGAAAACGCGGATGAGCATCTCTCGTGGCAGGAACAGGGTCACCACGTTGTCACTCTATTCATTTGCCGACGCCTGCCTACCCTTCGAGCAGATCGCCGCGCCGAAGGTGTCCATCCGCCCAGATACAGGAGATAAGCGCTCTCATCGGCCGCGTCACTGGCTTCGGTATCGCCGGCAACCTGCGGCGCCATTATTCACCATGGCTGACTGGGCGGCATCGTCGCACAGTGCCCGTCATGATCATCATGATGCACTTGACGAGGCGGCCGGCAATCACAATCGCCCGTTTCACGCTGCCGCGGCCGCTACAGATTATCGGATGGCTGGCGACCGGCACGATGGCTGCCATTGTCGTCACGATGGTCGGGTCGTGGCTCAATTGATCGGTCCTGCCGCATCCAACGTGTCATGCCGGGCGTTTCGCCTGGCGCGCCGAGCCATCTGTGTGGCAGCCTGACGATGGTCGCATTGTCCATGACTGGCCCCACGTCCGCCAGCCCCGCCGAAGTTCCCGAAGGAACGTGGCGCGTTGATACGAACTCGGCCCTGCAGATCTTCGATTGCAGTAGCCTCCTTTGCGGTCGGGTTGGCTGGTTGAAGAATGTTCGTTCTGCTGATGGCAACATACGGCGCGATAGCAAGAACCCCGATCCAACGTTGCGAGGGCGCCCGGTATGCGGTCTAATCGTACTTTGGGGCCTTCGGTCGGTCGGCGCCGGGAGTTGGAATGGTGGTTGGTTCTACAACCCGGACGACGGAAAGACATACCGCGCCGCAGCGGAACTCCATTCTATGAATACACTGGTCGCACGCATATATCTTGGAATGCCGCTGTTTGGCGAGACGAAGACACTCGTCCGCATGCCCCAACCAAGTTCTGATAGTCAGTGCTGACTCACATGGAGAACGCCTCGTATCACCTGAATGCACCGCCACGGAATAGCGAGGCCTATTAGGGGTTACGATAAACCGTGGTGTTTGTCGGTGGTGTCAAATAGGTCGGCTGAGAGGCAGGTTGGTAGCCAGGCGGCGCATTGAGGACCGTTGTGCTGGTTGCGGGCGTGTAGGTGGTTGTTGTCGTCGCTGGAGTCACATACGTCGTCGTGGTCGGCGGCGGCACGCATCCAGCCAGGCCCGACAAAATCAGCGGAAGTATCAGAGGGAGACGCATAACTCGACTCCTTGTGCACTTGAACGCTAGGAAGTGGCTATGCCGACGCCAAAGCAGCAGGTTCGGAAGCTACTTAGATGCAGGCCCGCCGCGGAGATTACCCCCTTATCCACCGGCAGTTTTGGTACTCACCAGATTTTGTGCGCAGATATCCGCAGCGCCTTCCACCGGATCCTTGCTCCCAGGCATCGTCGCCCAGCCATCTTTCTTGATCAGATCAGCTTGCTCGTAGCTACTGTCAGCCTTTTTCAGCGCAGCAAGTTGAGCGGTCGCATCGGGGCCATTCTTGAAACGGACAATGCAGTCCGCCGCTGCTATTTGTGCGCTGGCTCCAGCGGCCGCATCCGCTGCCATCTGTGTTGCGGTTCTGCCGGTGACCCAACCGCCCCAAGCGAAACCGATCACTATGGTAGCTGCGACGCAAGCTGAGCAGGACCAAAACCAAACCGTCTTAGACGGTCGGTAAGCCTCCCAGCGTCTCCCAAGGCTCGGATTATCTGCCACATTCGCCTCCCTGTAAGTGTTGCCGGCACAACGTAATCGGCTACGTCGCCGCTCGATACAATGCGTTTGCAGGAGTATGGCCCTGCTTAAGACCTGCTGGGAGACTCGGAATCTACTCATGGAGCTGGCTTCGAGGGCCGCTCATCGCGCTAAATGTTCAAATCCGGCTGCGTGTCCTCATTGCGCCTGACCTCCATCCGCTTGGCCAGATGCCGGCCACTGGCAGGGCGCCATTGGCGGGCGGCGCGATCACGCCCGCCATGGCGAAGCAGCGTCACCAGATAGGCGATGAGCAGAAATGCCAGAGCCTGCACGGAGACGATCGCAGCGCCACGGGCCGCCGGTTGCGTAGTCATATCAATCAGTGCGCCAGTATGCACGTTGATCACCTGGATCGGCCCTTCGGCGGCGAACACGGACTTCATCGCTTCGATCAGCCAGTAGCCGCTGACTGCTACCTTGGCCACCGCTACGGCGAGGTCCGGTAGCTTCGGTACCAGCACCCCGGCCAGAATCAATTGCGGGACCAGGGCCAGGGGAACGATCGTGGTCGCCTGGTCGCGCGTATTGGCGAACGCCGAGACCACCAGGCCCATCGCGGTGCCCGCCAACGCACCGGTCGACAATAGCAGAAACTGCTCCAGTCGATTACCAGGAATGCCACTCGATAATGTGGTGGCGAGCACATAAACAACGGTAAGCTGCAACACCGTGAATACGCTGGACACGAGATATTTCGCGCCGATGAATGCCGCGGTGGACAGGTTGATGTCATGCTCGCGCCGATATATTGCGAGCTCACCAACGATCTCCTTTGATGCGGCATTGCAACCTAGCCAGATCGCGCTCAGGCCGAGCAGAAGCAAGAGCGCGTTCTGTGCGTTGACCCGCTCCAGCCCCGTCCCAAAATCGCCAAAAGCGTAGCCCATCAGTCCACCGATCAGGACGCTCTGCACGACTGCCATCACTAATGTGCGACGATCGGCGAGCAGCAAGCGGACATTCCGCTGCAACAGAATGACCCCTTGGCGTGTGATGCGTCGCAGTATGACAGACGGGGACTCCCGAGGGCGCTTGATGTCGGGAGGCGGCAGTTTGCGACGAGCTTCGGCGGCGGTTGGCAAATTCACCGACGCGCCAGCGGTTGCCTCGAACCGGGCACGCCAGTTCTCGGCGCCGTATTCATCCGTTCGGCTGAACACCTCGCCCAAGCGATG
>DATGJK010000282.1:0-4937 GCA_035295245.1 Acidobacteriaceae bacterium | reverse complement strand
GTCGTCGAAGTCGACGGCCGCGACCGCATGGTCGACGTCTATAAGTGGCACCGCGCCCACCTCGGCCAGAACTACCCGCGCCTCATCTACTGGGGCCACTATGTCGCGCACGACAACAATCGCGACGCCATGGCCATGACCCTCGACCTCACCCGCAACGTGCTCGACACGTATCTCACCTGGCACGCGCAGGTGCTCCACGACCTGCACGAATCCGTCCCCTTCCTCTACGACAACACCGTCGGCGACGGCCCCTACAATGCCTGGATCGATCCCATCCTCGCCGGCGAATGGGCGCAGATCGGCTGGAACAACGTCTCGCAGATGACCCAACTCGGCCTCCCCGGCGTCTTCACCCACGGCGACTTCGACACGTGGAGCCCAGGCTACCTCATGTTCCTGGCCGCCATGCACAACGGCATCAGCCGCCTCTACGAGACCTTTGGCAACGGCGGCGCCGACACTGAGAAGCGCATCCTCTCGCCGGACGAGTACGCCCGCACCTGGTACAAGCAGAATCCGCCGCTGCCCGTCGTCACCTGGTCGCAGCGCGACAACAATAACTACGAAGAGAACGCGCTGCTCACCACGCTCTCGTACTTCGCGCAGAACGGCCAGGAATGGCTGCAGAATTATTACCTCAAGGCGAAGCGCTCCATCGAGAAGCCCGGCGCCAACGGTCCCGCCGCCTACGTCATCCCCGACGAAAACCAGTCCGCAAGCCGCCGCGCCGAGTTGCTCCGCGTCCTCGCGCTGCAGCATGTCGAAGTCAGCCGCTTATCTGAGCCGGTGACGGTTACAATTCCGGTGGAAAAGAAGCCCCTAGCCGAGCAATCCGCCGAGAATAAAGCTGCAAAGCCCACCTCCCGCACCTTCCCCGCCGGCAGCTACGTCATCCGCATGGATCAGCCCTACTCCCGCATCGCCGACGCGCTCCTCGATCGCCAGTACTGGGCGCCCGACGATCCGCAGAAGCATCCCTACGACGACACCGGCTGGTCCTTCCCCGACCTCTTCGCCGTGCCCACCGTTCGCGTCACCGACGCCGCCATCCTCAAAGCAAAAATGGATCCCGTCGCCAGCCCCGGCGCACACTCCGGCTCCGTCAGTGGCTCCGGCTATGTCGTCGCTGTGAACAACGCCGGCGAAGTTTCTCTGCTGGGCCTGCGCTATGCGTTGAAGGACGCGAAGATCTCCATCACCGATTCATCCTTCGAAGATGGAGGCAGGCACTTCGCCGCCGGGTCGCTGATCATCGAGAAGGCCACCCCCGATGCGCTCGCCCCCGCGCTCAAAGCTTCCGACCTCCAGGCCGCGTCGCTGACCGCTGCACTGTCCGTCCCCGTGCACGACGCGCCCCTGCCCCGCATCGCCATCATGCACACCTGGATCGACACCGAAACGGAAGGCTGGTGGCGTCAGGCCCTCGATAAGCTCCACATCCCCTTCGCCTACATCTCCACCCAGACCGTCTCCCGCGAACCCGATCTGCGCTCCAAATACGACGTCATCCTCTTCGCGCCCGTGGGACACGCCAGCACCCAGGCCATCGTCGACGGCCTGCCCATGTACGCGAACCCGCTCCCCTGGCAAAAGACCGACCTCACCCCCAACCTCGGCCGCATCGACTCCACCGACGACATGCGCCCCGGCCTTGGCGCCACCGGCCTGCAGCACCTCAAAGACTTCGTCGCCCAGGGCGGACTCCTCATCACGGCAGAAGACACCGCGCAGTTCGCCATCGATGAAGGCCTCGCCCCCGGCGTCTTCGTCAACCACGGCAATGCGCGCGTGGTCGGCAGCGTCCTCGGCGCCACCTTCGTCGATCGCAAAAGCCCCATCGCCGCGGGCTACGCCAACGACCTCGCCGTCTACAGCGCCGGAGGCATGGCCTTCACCATCTCCAATTTGACCTCGCCCCGCCACATCGAAACCGAGAAGGATTACCACCGCCCCACCGGCCGCGGCGGCCCGCAGGAGCAGGACATCCCCGAGGACCGCGCCATCGTTCCTCCCGAGCCGCTGCCCTCGCCCAAATCGTGGGAAGCCACGCCTCTCAACGAAGAAGAGGCGCGCAACAACCCCTACGTCATCCCCGCCCAGGACCGTCCCGACGTCATCCTGCGCTTCACCGATGCTAAGAACCTGCTGCTCTCCGGCCTGCTCGAGCATGGCGACTCCATCGAAGAGAAGCCCATCGTCGTCGACGCCCACTACGGCCAGGGCAACGTGCTCCTCTTCGCCATCAACCCCATCTACCGCGGCGAGACCATCGGCAGCTACGCCCTGGTCTTCAACGCCATCATGAACTTCGACCACCTCTCTCGGCCGGCAGCAAAATAAGCTATGGACAAACTCGGCCTCATCGCCGGCAACGGACGCTTCCCCTTCCTCCTGCTTGACGCCGCGCGCGCCCACGGAACGGAAGTCGTCGTCGCTGCCATCAAAGAAGAGACCGACCCCGAAATGGACGCCCGCGCCCAGGCCGACTCCGGCGTCAGCGTCTACTGGCTCTCCCTCGGCGAACTGTCCCGGCTCATCGAAACCTTCCAGCGCGAAGGCGTCCACAAAGCCGTGATGGCCGGCCAGGTCAAGCACAAGCAAATCTTCTCGAGCATCCGCCCCGACTGGCATCTCGCCAAGCTGCTCCTCTCGCTGCGCACCCGCAACACCGACATGCTCCTCGGCGCCGTCGCCAAAGTCCTCGGCGACGAAGGCATTGAGCTGATCCCCTCCACCGCCTACCTCGAGCCGCTGCTGGCGCCACCCGGAGTCCTCACCGCCCGCTTCCCCAGCGAGCAGGAGAGCCGCGACATTGCCTACGGCCGCGAAGTCGCGCGTCATCTCGCCGCCTACGACCTCGGCCAGACCGTCGTCATCGCCGCTCAGGCCTGTGTCGCCGTCGAAGCCATGGAAGGAACCGACGCCGCCATCGAGCGCGCCGGAGCCCTCATGCGCACCCTCGGCGATCCGGCCCGCGACCCCGCCTCCACCCTTCACCCCAGCGAGCGGAGCTCGCCGGGGACCCCGACCCTCGACCGCTCCCTCACCGTCGTCAAGGTCGCCAAGCCCCAGCAGGATCTCCGCTTCGACGTTCCCGTCATCGGCATCCGCACCATTGAGACCATGCGTGCCGCCGGTGCCACCTGCCTGGCCGTCGAAGCCCGCCGCACCCTGCTCTTCGACCGCGAAGCCGTCCGCGCCCAGGCCGACGCTGCCGGAATTGCCGTGATCGCCGTCGAAACAGCATAATGGTTGCGCGTTTCTCCAGGCCCCGCCGCGGCGGCTTTCGAGTCAGTCCGCGGCCGCAATTTCGATTTGGTTTTTACGGGCGCACGGTTTCATTCAAGATTCCCGGCGACAGGTCTCGCCGGGCTGAGAACCGTCCCCGGCACAGGTTTGGAACGAGGGAGACTTTCTCCCGAAACACCCCGTTAGGAGAATTCCCATGTCGAAATCCACGATCACCACTATCGCCGTGATCGCCGTTGCCGTTCTCGTGCTTGCGGGCTATACCGTCCAGCGCAGTTTCGCCGCCGACAATGCTCCCATGCCCGAAGTCGGCCAGACCGCCCCCACCTTCACTCTGCCCAATCAGGAGGGCCAGCCCATCAACCTCGATCAGTACCGCGGCAAGTGGGTCGTCCTCTACTTCTATCCCAAGGACATGACCACCGGCTGCACCATCGAGGCCCATAACTTCCAGCGCGACCTCGACAAGTACAAGGCCATCAATGCCGTCATCCTCGGCGTCAGCGTCGATACCGTCGACAGCCATAAGCAGTTCTGTACCAAGGATTCGCTGAGCTTCACCCTGCTCGCCGATCCCGACAAGAAGGTCGTCACGCAGTACGGCTCGCTGGGCAACTACGGACCCATGCAGATCGCCAACCGCAACACCTTCCTCATCAATCCCGAAGGCAAGATCGTCAAGGTGTGGACCAAGGTCAACCCCAACGTCCACAGCGAAGAAGTGCTGGCTGCGCTCAACGAGATGCAAAAGAAGGGGTAAGCGCGAAAACCGGTAGCTCGCAGTACCCTGCCGGCTACCGGCTGCAGCCCTTCGGCAGTTGCCTCCGCGTTCACACGCGCCTATACTGATGGCCAACGGAAGCCGGGAAGCACAATATCCTGGGCTTCTCGCGTGAGGTGCGTCTTCCGCAGTCAGGGTCTGGTGCTGACGAGCCGTGAGATGAGCCCCCAGCGGGCTCGCAGATCGTCGCGCGGTCCTGCCATGCCTCCATCGCAAACCTCCGCCTGGCGCGCCATCGTGCGCGTTCTGCGAAGTACCGCGGCCGGCGCTCTCGACAGCATGACCTCGGTTGTCTTCCCCGCCGACTGCCGCGTTTGCGGCCTTCCGCTTTCCGGTTTTTCCCTCCTGCCCGTTTGCGACTCCTGCTGGAACGAACTCCCTGCGCAGTCCGGCGCCCTGTGCACTCGGTGCGGCGAATCCCTGCACTTCGAAGCTCCCGAAACGGAGCCTCTCTGCCGCGTCTGCAGCTCCGCCCCGCCTCCATTCGAAAGGGCCGTGGCCCACGGCGTCTACTGCGGCACGCTGCGAGCTCTCATCCATCTCCTCAAATATGAGGAAGTTGAGCCGGTTGCCCGCCGCCTCGGCGTTCTCCTCGCCGGTCAGGTCCTTACCATCCCTGACCTGCCTCAGAACCTGCTCGTCATCCCGGTTCCGCTCTTTGCCCGCAAGCGCCGCCAGCGCGGCTTTAACCAGTCGGATCTGCTGGCGCGCAGCGCCGTCGCCGTCCTGCGAAGTCGCCGCCCGGAGATGCACCTCAAACTCCTCCCGGGCGCGCTGATCCGCCGGCGCGCGACCGAAAGCCAGGCGGGACTCAGCCCGCACCAGCGCCGCACCAACCTCCGCGGCGCTTTTTTTGTCCCCCGGCCCGCGCAACTCGCCGGAATGGACGTTCTGCTCATCGACG
>DATGJK010000281.1:0-3410 GCA_035295245.1 Acidobacteriaceae bacterium | reverse complement strand
AGCTTGCCGCGCGACATATGTGTGATTTCATCGCCGGCCACGCTGATGGTGCCGCGCGTGGGAACATCGAGGCCGCCCAATAAATTGAGCAGCGTAGTCTTGCCCGAGCCGCTCGGCCCCATGAAGGCCACGAAATCGCCCTTGTCGACGTCAAGATTCAGCCCCTGCAGGACGTCGATGTCCTCGTTTCCGCGTCGGTACGTTTTGTCCAGCCCGCGTACCTGAATCAGACTGCCCGCTGCTCCATTGCCGTCAACCCGCACCATGATGAATGCTCCTTATGTTCCGCGCATCTGCGCCTGATCGTCCGGATCCCCGCCGATCCCTCCGGCACACCATTCTGTGTCCCTGCACAGCAACCGCACATCACGAGCCTATGAAGAACGAGGCGAAAGGCACCAAACGTTAGCGTTTCACCGCCACCGCTTCGCCATCTCTCAAATCGCGCGGCCCCCCGACGACCACTGTGTCCCCAGACGTGAGCCCCGCCAGAATCTGCGCCTGCGTCTCATTCGTCCTGCCCACCGTGACAGCGTGGCGCTCGACGTGATCGCCTTTCACCAGGAACACAATCTTCTGCCCGCCATCATCCCGAACGGCGTTCTGCGGCACCATGACGCCGACCGGCCCCTGGTTCGCCTGCTTGTTTTCATCCCCAAGGAACGTAACCTTGACCCCCATGTCGGGCAGAATGCGCGGATCCAGCTTGTCGAAGGCGATGCGCACCTCGACCGTCGCCTTCTGCCGATCGGCTGTGGGAATGATGGTGCGCACGCGGCATGGAATCTTCCAGTCCGGATAGGCGTCCAGAACGGCGGTCACTTCCTGCCCCTGTTTCACGCGAGCGATGTAGTTTTCGTTCACGTCCACCTCGATTTCGTTCGAGGCCATATCGACAATCGTCGCAATGCCCGTGCGCGTGAAGCCGCCGCCTGCCGAAATCGGCGACACCATTTCTCCGACCTGCGCGTCCTTGGAAACGATAATCCCGTCGAATGGAGCGCTGATGACGCAGTTATCCACCGCCTGCTGCTCTTCTTTCACCCGCGCGTCAGCCGCGAGCACCTGTTGCTTCGCGTAATCGATTTTCGCCCGCAGGCTGTTCGCCGCCATGGTCGCATTGTCGAGCGCTTCCTGGGTTGAAATGCCTGCCGCCCTCAGTTGCTGCGCCCGATGCAGCTCGAGCTCGGCGTTCTTCAATTGCACCTGCAGATCCGCAATGCTGGCCTGCGTAGCGTCGCGGTCCGCTTTTGCTGACGACAGCGCCCTCTGCGCATCGGAATCGTCCAGCGTCGCCAGCACGAAGCCCTTGCGCACGTGCATCCCTTCGGTGAAGAAGACGCCCGTGACGCGCCCGGTAATCTTGGCAGCCACCGTGGCACGGCGCTGCGGAGTGACATACCCGCTGGCGTTGAGCAGCGCCTGGGGGCCGGTGTCCGGCGCATCCGCTGTCGCCACCTGCACCGAGGGCGCCTGATGGATGTACGCGTAGACCCCGCCCACGATGACCAGCGCGGCCAGCAAAACGAAAAGGACAACCGCGATACGCTTTCCCGCATTTCGTGAGCCGCGCTTATGGGCATCGATGCGCAGTCCCCCAAGATCGGGTTTGACAGAGGTTTCAGGCATAATTCGTCCACTTGATTTACGTTGATCCCCGATCATTTGTTCCGGCTGGCGGCGGTACCAGAAGCCACTAAGAACTCGCGAGTCGTCGGTAAATTTGTGGTGTTCCCGTATTGTTGCCGTCTCTTGCTAACTTGTCCATCCACGCTTTTGATTTTCTAAAGGCGAGGCACTGCGAATCGCGAGCGCGCAGCGGCAGGTCGGCCATGGTGCAGACAGGAATATGTTTCTGTATTTTCAACGGCTTAGCGGCAAAACGATTGACTTCTGGTATCTGCATCGAAGCGCCGGGGTCATCGATCGAAAGAGTTGCGGGCTGCTCGCAGTTAGCGAGCCAGCTATAGTTCCTCTTCGACCGATCTCTTAGCGGGAACTCCGGTAGTAGACGTTGGGCGCACCCGGTGTGGAAGCACTGCCGGCCACCTGTGTCCCGCTCCCATGCTCCCTTTGCAGTGGAGCGGTGAGGGTAATGCCGGTGCCCGACACCTGTGCCCCGGCGGCATGGGTATGCGTGAGCGGAGCAGCGGCAACGATCGCTGCGCCTCCGAATCTCCGGATCGAGCTCACCACCGCTGTCTCAGCGTTCGCGTCGCTGTCTATGGTGATGATTTCTCCGGGGCTGAACCCCACAGCGTTCGCCACCGGGATCACGGTTGCACCCTCGCGGGTGGCGGTTTCCAACGTAGCAGCGCCGGGTGTGCCAACCGTGGCGATCACCGCGGTCTCGCGGTTCGCGCCCGTATCGATCCGAATCGTCTGACCGGGCTCGAAGCCCGCTACGGCCGCGACTTTGACGTTGGTCGCCCCCGCGTTCGAAGCGGCCGACAAGACGGTAGCAGGCGAGGTCACGAAATCGGTGCAGTTGCTGTCGCTGTCGGCGCCATCCGGAAAACGGCCTGCGCTGGTGTCGGAAGCGCCGGCACTCGGAACGGGGGGCCAGACATTCCCGATCCATCCCGGCGCGATGACGTAGCAGCCGTTGTGCTCTGATCCGGAAGTCGCCTGGTAGCCTTCCGCCAGCCATGGATCTACAAGGCCGCCATAGTTCAGGCTATCGACGACGTCGCCGGAGCTGTCACGCAGCACCATGCTGCCTTCTCTGCGCGTGATATGGCGATCGAAGAAGGGAGCGTTGGTGGCGAGCTCGGGTCCACCGAACCACTGGTTGGGCGCAGGTGTTCCCTGGTATCCAGCCGTTGTGACTCCGGCGTCGCGCACAACTGCGTCGATCGCATGATCGTGAGCCAGCGCGCTGTCGAGCGTGATGCCGATCCCGAGCGCCTGGACCGGTTCGTTGCTCGAGTGGGGGAACGCCGTAGCAGGCTGGAAAGTAATTCCTGTTCCGCGGTCGCTGAACGGAAGGTTGGCCGCATGGCTGAACTTGAGCGGCGAGGAGAGCTCCAGACCGGTACCCGGAGCAACAACTTCCTCGGCGTCGATATGCGGGCTCGTGAGGGCCGGTTCCACGTCGATTCCCGTGCCCGTTGACTCCCGCCTGCCGATGGCGCTGACGGTCACAGTCTCGTGGTTGGCAGGCGTGCCAATCGTGATCTTGTCTCCCACAGCGAATCCGTTCGCGCTGCGGACCTTGATGTTCGTCGCGCCCGCGCTGGCATTCTCCGCGAGATTGGTGCGGCTCGCCTGGGTGCCGACCTGGCTAACCGTGACGGTTTCAATGCCGTGGCCGACGCTGTCGATGTCCAGCCTGATCTTGTCGCCCACTGAGATATTAGCTACGGACGTCACCTTGATGTTCGTAGAACCGGCAGGCGCGTCGGCTCCGA
>DATGJK010000280.1:0-4201 GCA_035295245.1 Acidobacteriaceae bacterium | reverse complement strand
TCGATGTCATAGAAGAGCAGCGGAGCGAATCCAGCGTTCAGCAGCGTATCGGCGGCGGCAATGGCGTCAGGGAAATAGGAGCCGATCACGACAGCGTCTGCGTCCCTGCACAGCTCGACGAGCGAAGTGCGGCTTGCCGCCCACGTCTCATACAGGTGGACCGTGCAAAAGGGCGGCTGCGGCATGTCGCGATTGCTGCGGTACCACTCCACGTCCTTTTCGATGAATTGGATGTGATGCCCGAGTTGCGCAAGAGCTTTGACCAGAGAGCGGTAGGTCGTGCCGTGGCCATTACCCCAGGAAGATGTAATGGTGAGGCCAAAGATGACGATCCTCACGAGATCTCCTCCGCGGCGAAGGTTTCCGCCTGCGCTCGCCGCTGCAGGCATTCGAGGAAAGCTGCTTCGGCCTGTACGGCACGCTGGGCATAGGTATGATCGCGCAGCGCACGGGCATAAAAGGCCTGCCCGATGCGACGGCGCGCTTCCAGGTCAAACTGGCGCAGAGCATCGACGACATCCTGAGCAGTGCGAATGACAATCAGCTCCTTGCCGGGCGCGAAGCACTCGTCGATGCCTGGCCAGTCATCGCACAGCAGGCAGGCGGCCGCGCCTGCTGCCTCGAAGATTCGCGTCGGCGGAGAAAATCCAAAGCTGGCCATCGAGGAGCGGTTGATGTTCATCACCATGCTCGCCGAGCAGTTCACGCGATTATGGTCTTCGGTGGCAACGTGGCCAATCCAGCGCACGTTTTTGGGCAGCGGCTTGTCGCCCCATCCTTCGCCACCGAGGACGAATTGCTTGTCGGGCGCCAGTTCGGCGGCACGCAGGAAGAGGTCGCAGACACGCTGTTCGCGGTCGGGCAGACGGTTGCCGACGAACGCCACGTCGCAGGCGAGGGAGGGATCGGGTGGAACCGGGTGATGCGTATCCGGATCAAGCCCGTTGTAGATGCTGTGATAGGCGCGCGCGCCCAGGCGCAGATATCCGTCGCGGCTCGCAGGGCCGCCGCCGTAGGTAAAGATCGCGTCGTAGCGGGGGATGTCCTGGTGAAAAGGATCGTTTGCGTTCTCGCGCAGGCGGCCGATGGTCGCCGGAGCATCGACATCCCAGAAGATGACGACCGAGCCAGAGGCAAGCTCAGGGACACGCCGCTCCAGCAGTGCGTCATCAACACCGAGGCCGCTGTGCTTGATGACGACGTCGGCGCCCGACGCCAGCTGCAACATCTTGTCGATGTCCGTATGGGGCTGGTAGACGACAGAGCGCACCCAGGAGTAGTCGCCCGGATCGATGTGCTTCTGGCGATCGTAAGCGTCGGGTTCGACAAAGGTGATCGCGTGCCCGCGCCGCGCCAGGTGCTTATAGACGCCGCGGTAATAGGTTGCGGCTCCATTCCAGTAAGAGGAGACAATGCTGGACCCAAAGACGAAGATCTTCACAGGAGTAGTTCCTCGCAAATCGACGTGAGTTCCTCAGCGCGATGACGACAGGTGTGACGAGACAGAATAGTCTCCAGCCCGCGGAGTGCCTGCGCATGGGCTGCGGGCTTGTCGTCCAGCAGCTTCCTGATGGCGGCTGTCATTTCTTTGCTGCTTCTCACCATCAGGAAATCGCCCTCGCGGAACAACTGTTCGGTGTCGCGCCACGGGGCGGAGATCAGAGGAATGCCGCAGGCGAGAGCTTCAAAGACGCGGATGGTGGGGATTCCCATCATCGCCGCGGTGTACTGCTGACGGGGAATGTGAACCGAGAGCCGCGCGGCGGCGTAGGCATCCGGTGCATCGAGATTGGGAAGATAACCTCCATAGCGGACGCCAGCCGTCTCCAGGGCGGCGAGTCCCTCTTCGGGATAGCGCACTCCGTGCACAAGGAAGGTGCGGTCGGGCAATGCTGCCGCGGGATCGAGCAGGTAATCGTGGATTTCGCGGGAGCGCTCGCCGTCGCCCCAGTTGCCGATCCAGAGCACGTCGGAGGTTTTGACGTTATTGGGCTGCGGGCGAAAGATCGTCGTATCGGCAGCTTCATGCAGGACCCAGGCCTGCTGGATATCGAAGCCATCCTGGTAAATTTGCCGCAGCGATTCTCCGAAGCAAAGAACGCCATCAAACTTCGGAACACCCATCGACGCGATCTGCTGGGGCGACGATGAAGCGCGGTGGTGGGTGTCATGAAAGAGCAGGCGAAATTCTGCCTCTTCGCGAATCTCCAGCAGCGCTGTGGCGAGCGCCGATGGATTCCACTCATGCAGGATGACGACGTCGCGGTCGCGCAGGCGGGAGAGCCAATATTTCGGGTTCGCGGTATCCGCAGCCGGATAGGTGGTGATGCGCAGGTCGGGATAAGCCTCGGCGAAGGTGCTGAGCGACTCCTGGCCGCGGGGCTCCTCGCGCAGATGCTGGATCGACCACTCACTGCAGGGCTCATAAACGACGACGTCGTGACCCATATCGCCCAAAGCGCGCATAAGACCGCGCAGAAAGTGCGCGTTGCCGTTGTTCCAGTCGGATCGCAGCGAATGGGCAAAATAGGCTAAGCGGAGACTGCCGGACATAACCTTCCGTCCTCCATCCGCGTCATCCAGTGGTGAAAGAGCTGCTCGTAGGCGGCCACCATTCTCGCGGCGGTAAAGGTACGGGCGCGATCCAGCGATTGTCTCTGCGCACGGGCGAGTTCGTCGGGCTCGCTGCAGAGCCGGTTCAGAAGCGATGAAAGCGAATCAGCTTGGTTGAAGTAGAGCGCGCCATCCTGCCAAACCTCTCGCAACGACGGAATATCGTTGGCCAGCACGGCGCATCCGCAAAGAGCGGCTTCCAAAGGGGCGAGGCCGAAGGGCTCGTATCGTGACGTGCAAAGATACATAGCGCTCTCGCGGAATACGCGAAGCAGTTCTTCGGATGCTAAAGAGCCGAGAAACGTTACGCCTGCAGGGGGCGCATTCTTCTTTTCCGGTCCGCTTTGGACGTCGCCCGCGACGAGCAGGGGAATCGGGGAGTGGACCTCCGCGAGCATGGCGACGTTCTTCGCCTCATCCCAGAGGCGGCCGGCGGTGATTGCCTGCAGCCTGCGGGGGGCGGCGTCCGGTTGCGGGATGGTTCGTCCGTTTGAGATGACGAAAGGCCGTTTGATCCGGGGGTAGTCATCGAGCAGAGAGTTGGCCATCCAGTTCGTCGGCGCCACGACGGCATGCGCCTGCGATAAGCCGCTGCGAACAAGCTCCAGATAGCGGCGCAGCCATGGGGAATCGTCGAGGCTAACCGGCCGGCAGGCGCGGGCCCAGCTGAGGACATCGCTGTGAGCGGTGACGATCCGCGGAATGTTGATCGGCAGCGCTCCGAAGCAAAACTGGTTGCTGTGGAGCAGATCCGCGCCGGATTCGTGAGCCATGCGGATGAGAGCAGGCGCGGCTTCCGGCCAGGCGCGTTCATTGTCCTCCATCCATTCCAGGGGAACGTCGAGCGCAGCCCAGGAGAAGCGGCCGGTGTATTGGCTCGCGGTGTCCTCGAACCAGCCCTGCTGCGATGGCGAAGGCTCACGTCCAAGACTGACGAGATGGATGAACCATCCCCGAGAGAGCAACTGACCCGCAAGTTCCTGGGTAAAGGTCCATACACCGCCAACCGTATCGGTGGTGATCAGGACGCGCATTCGAGCTGCTCCAGTGACAAGGGGTTCTGATCCTGAATGTCGCTGTAGCCTTTGTCCGCAAAGAGGTCGAGATAGAACGAGTGGGCGCGTTCCCAGGCCTGGTCGTCGGGCTGGGCGCCAAAGGTCTGCACGTATTCCGGGCTGCCGGGGAAAGGAAACATGGGGACAGGCTCGCTGACCCAGACGCCGTTCGCCTTGAGCTGCTTCTGCCATTCGGCGATTTTGGCCGGATCGTCGTGCGCCGTCTTGATGAGGTTCGCCTGGACCCAGGGGATGTAGCGCGGCGCATGCAGCAGCAGGGAAGTAATCCGGTCGGTGGAAAGGCGGCAGTTCTTGTTCATCTGGTCACGGCCTTCTTCGGTGATCGACTCAATGCCGCACTCGAAGGAGACGCAATGGGCGCGCCCGAGCAGTTCGAGGGAGTCTTCGTTCCACAGGTCGATACGTGACTGAAACCCGATGGAGAGCGGCCGCTTGGCGATTTCCTCCAGCAGAACCTGGACCTGTTTGCCGACGCCGAAGATCTCGTCGATGAAGTAGACGTAGTCCACTCC
>DATGJK010000279.1:0-5533 GCA_035295245.1 Acidobacteriaceae bacterium | reverse complement strand
ACGCCCTGGGGCAGGAGAGCGGGATTGGGCGAAGGCTTCTCAGGGAATTCAAAGTCGCCGCCGCGCACATAGACGACGTTCTCCCCGTCGGGGGTCCAGGTGATGTCGCCGACGTCGATGCCGTCGTCGGCGTTGTCGCTGGTGACGCGATGCACGGAGGATCCGCCGGGCTCGGCAACATAGATATTTCGTTTGCCCTGCTCGTCGGCGATCCAGAGGATGCGATTGCCTTTGGGGGCGGCCTGCAGGCCGGAGCAGAAGGGCGCGCTCATCACCTGCTGCAGCGAGAAGCCGGAGCTCTGAGCGGAGAGCGGGAGAACGGCGCAGGAAATGACGGCGAGAACCGCGGCGAGGCGCTGGAGCATGAAGAATCCTCAGGATTGTGAATCGAGCCATTATTGCGGCCAGCGCCGGAGATGACAAATCTGCTGAGCGGGTGCGGGCTATACTCAGCGTTTGTGAGTACTCTCTTCCGGAAAGAGAACGACGGGCCGCAGCGTAAGGACCCTGAAGAGCGGGGATCGCAGCTGGGGTTTTCGTTCGAATCGCCGGTGACGCGGCGCATCTGGACCGTGGGCGATCTGGTGAGCGAAGTGCGCCAGCACGTGGAGCGCGAGTATGGCGATCTGTGGGTGGAAGGAGAGATTTCCAATCTGCGTTCGGCGCCGTCGGGGCATGTCTACTTCACGCTGAAGGATGGCGAGGCGCAGCTGCCGGCGGTGTTGTTCCGGCGGCAGGCTTCGCTGCTGCGGTTCAAGCCGGCGGATGGCCTGCACGTGCTGCTGCGCGGCAAGGTTTCCGTCTACGAGCAGCGCGGGCAGATGCAGCTGGTCGCGGAATTCCTGGAGCCGGTGGGCGCGGGATCGCTGCAGATCGCTTTCGAGCAGCTGAAAGCCAAGCTGGAGGCTCGGGGGCTGTTCGATGCGGCGCGCAAGAAGCCGCTGCCGGCGTTTCCGCGGTGCGTGGGCATTGTGACCTCGCCGACGGGCGCGGTGATCCGCGATTTTCTGAACATCGTGAGCCGCCGGCATGCGGGCCTGCACGTGCTGCTGTATCCCGCGTTGGTGCAGGGTGAGGGAGCGGCGGCGGAAGTGGCAGCCGGCGTTGCGTATTTCAATCGCACGCGCGAAGTGGATTTGATCGTGATCGCGCGTGGGGGCGGATCGCTGGAGGATCTGGCGCCGTTTAATACGGAATTCCTCGCGGAGGCGATTGCGGCGTCGGAACTGCCGGTGATTTCGGCTGTGGGGCACGAGACGGATTTCACGATTGCGGATTTTGTGGCCGACCTGCGCGCGCCCACGCCTTCGGCGGCAGCAGAACTGGTGACGGCGGCGCTGCACAACATTGCCGAGCGGGTGCACACGCTCGACCAGCGTTTGATTCGGGGTTGCCGGTTCCGGCTGATGCAGGCGACGAATGCGTTTGCGCGGGTGCGCGTCGAATCGATTTTTGTGAAGGAAATGGATCAGTTGCGGCGGCGGCAGCAGCACGTGGACGAACTCTGCGACCGGCTGGATGTGGCCTGGCGCGCGCGCTGCCGGCGGTTCACCGAAAAGATGCGGGGACTTGCAGAGCGGCTGCTGCGGCAGGATGTTGGATGGAGGACGGGTGCGGCCCGGGAGCGGCTGGCGACGCTGGAGAGCAGGATGACGCGGGCGGAGGCGGATCATCTGCGCAAATGCCGGGAGCGGCAGGCTAGCCTGACACGGCAGCTGGGCGCGCTGTCGCCGCTGGCGGTTCTGAGCCGGGGATATGCGCTCGTGTATAACGAAGGCGGCACCCTGATCAGAAAGGCTGCGGATGTGACGCCCGGAGAGGCGATCGTTACACGACTGGCGCGGGGACGCATCAGGAGCCGCGTCGATGAAATCGAGGAAGAAAAGAAAGACCCATGAGAAAGCTGTTTGGGACCGATGGAATTCGAGCCGTCGCCGGCGAAGCGCCGCTGGATGCAAAGACGATTTACGCGGTGGGGCTGGCGCTGGCGCATCAGGTGAATGGGACACATCACGCGCCGCGCATCGTGCTGGGCATGGACACGCGCGAATCGAGCGCGTGGATTGCGGCGGTGATTGCCGCGGGGCTGGGCGAGGGCGGCGCGGCGGTGGAGAATGCGGGCGTGATCACGACGCCGGGGATCGCGCATCTGACGCGGCGGCACGGATTCGCGGCGGGGATCGTGATTTCGGCGTCGCACAATCCCTGGCAGGACAACGGCATCAAGGTCTTCGGCAGCGACGGGTATAAGTTGCCCGACGAAGTCGAACTGCGCATCGAGGATGAGATTTTTCGCAGGCTGGAGAATGTGAACGCTCCGGAGCCGGGCGATCCGCCGGCGGTGAAGGAACAATACAAGCTCGAATACGAGGAGTTTTTGCGAGCCGCGGTGCCGGGACTTCAGCTGAACGGCATGCAGGTGGTGCTGGACTGCGCCAACGGCGCTGCGTCGGCGATTGCTCCTGTGTTGTTCGCGCATCTCGGGGCCAGGGCGCAGCTGACGCACGCCTCTCCCAACGGCCGGAATATCAATGACGGATGCGGCGCGCTGCACCCGTCCGTTGTGGCGAAAGAGACGAAGCAGCTGGGGGCGGAGATCGGAATCACGTTCGACGGCGATGCGGATCGCGCGCTGTTCGCGGATGCGCACGGCAAGGTTGTCAATGGCGATGCGGTGATGCTGCTGGCGGCGCGCGACATGAAAGAACGGAGTGTGCTGCGGAACGGGACCGTGGTGGCGACGACCATGTCGAATATGGGGCTGGAAGCGGCGCTGCGGCGGGAGGGAATCCGCATGCTGCGCGCGCCGGTGGGCGACAAGTACGTGCTGGAGCGCATGCAGCAGGAAAACGCTGCGCTGGGCGGGGAGCAGTCGGGGCACATCCTGTTTCCGCATCTGGCGACGACGGGCGACGGACTGCTGACCGCGCTGGTGGTGCTGGACATCGTGCGCCGTTCGGGGCGGCCGCTGCACGAACTGGTGGCGGACCTGAAGGTTTATCCGCAGGTGATTGTGAACGTGCGCGTGCGGGAAAAGAAGCCGCTGGAGAAGATCGCGGCGGTGGCTGACACGATTCGCGAGGCGGAGACGGAGCTGGCGGAGACAGGGCGCGTGGTGGTGCGCTACTCCGGCACAGAAGCGCTGGCGCGGGTGATGATCGAGGCGGAATCGGAAGATGCGATGCGCCGGCACGCCGATCGCATCGCCGAGGCGATCCGCAACGAGCTGGGCGTGTGATCACGGCATTTTCAGAGCTCTACCCTCTTAAAGTTCGTTCAGCGCCGCCGCTCGCTGTTGGTCGCGTCGACTGGAGAGTGCGGCTTCGGGATACACCAACTCTGAAAATGCGTTAGCTGAGGTCGCGCCAGTTGGAGCCGACGCCGACATCGGCGACCAGCGGCACGGTGAGCTCCACAACGTGCTCCATCTCGTGGCGCACGAGCGCGCTGACGGTTTCAACTTCTTCCTGAGGCACGTCGAAGACGAGCTCATCGTGGACCTGAAGAGTCATACGGCTCCTGAGGCGCTCGGCGGCGAGGCGGCGGTCGATGCGGATCATGGCCAGCTTGATGAGATCGGCAGCCGTGCCCTGCAGCGGAGTATTGATGGCGGTGCGCTCGGCGAATCCGCGCTGATTGGCATTGCGGCTCTGGATGTCGGGGATGGGACGGATGCGGCCGAACATGGTGCGAACTTTCTGCTCGCGGCGGGTTTCTTCGAGCATGCGATCGATGTAGGAGCGGACGCCTTCATAGCGGGCGAAGTATTTGTCGATGTAGAGGCGCGCTTCGTTCTGCTCGATCGAGAGCTGCTGCGCCAGGCCGAAAGGCGAGATGCCGTAGACGATGCCGAAATTGACGGCTTTGGCGCGATTGCGTGTTTCCTTATCCATGGTGCCGGGGTCGACACCGAAGACCTCGGCGGCGGTGAGGGTGTGGATGTCCTCGCCGGTCTGGTAGGCGCGGACGAGCAGCGGATCCTGGGAGAAGTGCGCGAGCAGGCGCAGCTCGATCTGCGAGTAATCGGCGGAAAGCAGCGCGCAGCCGGGCGGAGCAATGAAGGCGGCGCGAATCCCGCGGCCGAGCTCCGTGCGGATGGGGATGTTTTGCAGGTTGGGGTTTGTGGAGGAGAGGCGGCCGGTAGCGGTGCCCACCTGATTGAAGGTGGTGTGCACGCGGCAGTCCGCATCGGCGAGCAGCGGCAGGGAATCGGCGTAATTCGATTTGAGCTTCGCCAGCTGCCGGTACTCGAGCACGAGGCGGGGAACATCGTTGTGGGCGGCGAGCTCTTCAAGGACATCCTGCGCGGTGGAGATCACCTTGCCTTTGCCGTACTTCAGGGGGCGGGGCAATCCCATCCGGTTGAAGAGCACGTCACCGAGCTGTTTCGGGGAGTTGATGTTGAAGCGGCATCCGGCGAGCGTGTAGATCTCCTCGCCGACGCGCTGCATGTCCGCTGCGAGGCGATCGGCCATGCGGCCGAGCACGCCGGTGTCGATGTGAATGCCGGCTTTCTCCATGCGGAGCAGGACGGGAACGAGCGGGAGGTCGATGTCCTCATAAACGCGGCGCTCGCCGAGTGACTCGACATCACTGCGCATGACGCCGGCAATGGCGCGCACGACGGTTGCGGCTTCGGTGAGGTGCGGGTCGCCGGATTCGCGGAGCGGGCCGTCTCCGAAGCGCGCTGCCACATCAGCGATGCGATGCGTGGCATGGGTCGGGTTGATGAGGTAGGAGTAGAGCATGACGTCGTCGCCGGCGCCGCGCAGGGTGACGCGGTGAGGCTCCAGCAAACGGAGCGCGGCCTTGAGGTCGTGGAGACTCTTGGGGACGGTCTCGTCTTCGAGCAGTTCGCGAATCGCATCGAGCGGGAGCAGGAGCGCAACGCCAGGCTCCGCGGCAACGCCAAGGCGCAGATCGCGAGGGCCGGGCTGATCGGAAGCGGCTGCCGGAGCGGCAGCGGGAGGCGGGTCGCGGAAGTCGAGGAGCGACATGGTTTTCAGCTCGGGCTCTTTCTCTTCCGCGGCTTCGGTTTCCTGTTCGCTCACTTGTTCCGCTGCGGCTTCCAGTTCGGAAGCAGGGACGGCGAGAGCGAAGCCATGCTGGCGCGCCTGCGTGACGAAGGCGGCCATCTGCTCGGCGGTGGGTTCGAGGATGTAATTCGTGGTTCGCGGAGTATCGGCCGGAGTGACTTCGCGCAGCAGGGTGGTGAACTCGAGTTCGGTAAAGAGGGCGCGACACGCAGCGGGATCGGGCGCTTGCGTGCGCATGCCATCGAGATCGAACTCGATGGGGACTTCGCAGTGGATGGTCACCAGCTCTTTGCTGAGCAGGACGGCCTCGCGGTTGTTCTGGAGGGATTCGCGATAGGTCTTGCGCTTGATTTCGGCGGCGCGATCGAGAGCGGCCTCGACGGTGCCGAACTGCTGGATGATTTCGACGGAGCCTTTATCGCCGACGCCGGGAGCGCCGGGGATGTTATCGATGGAGTCGCCGCGCAGGGCCATGACATCGACGACGCGCTCCGGAG
>DATGJK010000278.1:0-3427 GCA_035295245.1 Acidobacteriaceae bacterium | reverse complement strand
TACACGATCTCCGCGCCGCGCTGAGCGATCCGCGCGCCTGCCCATCGGGGTAGCCAGTGCGGCAGGACTTTTGGCTCTAGTAGACGTCGCGCAGGTAGCGTTTCTGTTTTTTCATTCCGGCGAGGAACTCATTGGCGTAGTCGGGTCCTTTGCCGCTGTGGACCGCGATGGCTTCGAGCAGGGCCGCCTCGACGTCCGGGGCCATACGCTTCGAGTCGCCGCAGACGTAGAAGTAAGCGCCTTCATCGAGCCACTTCCACAGTTCGGCGCTGTTCTCGCGGATGCGGTCCTGGACGTAGATTTTGAATTTCTGGTCGCGGGAGAAGGCGGTATCGAGCCGCTGCAGCACGCCGTTCTGCACCCAGGCCTCGAGTTCGTCCCGGTAGAGGAAGTCCTGGGAGGCACGCTGATCGCCGAAGAAGAGCCACATGGGCCAGCGTCCCATGCCGGCTTCCTTGTGCTGGAGGTAGGCGCGGAAGGGCGCGACGCCGGTGCCCGGGCCGACCATGATGACACGGACATTGGGATCGGCAGGCAGACGGAAGAGCTGGTTGGAGTGGATGAAGATGGGCAGCTTTCCGCCGGGAGGCGTGCGCTCGCCGACATAGGTAGAGCAGACGCCGCAGCGTGCGCGGCCGAAGCTCTCGTACTTGACGACGCGGATCGAGAGGTGAACTTCCTTCGGGTAGAGCGCCTGGCTGGAGGCGATGGAGTAAAGGCGGGGAGCCAGCCGGGGCAGCAGCTTGAAGAGCTGCTGCGGGTCCTGGAGCTTTGCCGGGGCATGCTCCAGCAGGTCGAGGAACTCGCGTCCCCAGAGATAGGCGTCGAGCTTATCTTTGGCGCCGGCCTGGATGAGGTCCGTCAGGTCGGGATGGCTGGTGATAGCGGCCCACTGGCGGACGGTGGAACTGGAGAGCTTGCCGATCATCAGCCAGGAAGTGAGGGCCTCGCGGACAGTGGTGGCCTTGCCGTAGAAGTCGGTGACGGGTTCATCGCCCGAGAATTGCAGGCGGCTGATGACGTCGTCGACGGCGTCGCAGGTATTGACCGGGAGGATGCCGGCGGAATCGCCGGGCAGGTATTGCAGGCCGGAGTCGCCGAGGTCGATCTCGATGTGTCGGGTTTCTTTTTCTGATCCGGGACCGGTCAGCAGCCGATTTTCGGTGACGGTGGCGACGTAGGGATTATTGCGATTCCAGGCGGTTTTTGCGGCGGGTGTTTCGAGCGTTTCGGCCTCAGGCATGCTGCGGGTTTCCTCTGCGAACGAACCTTAAGAAAGGTTAGATGATCGTACGCACTTTAGACGATAGGCAGTTCCGGAACGGCACTCTGTGACCCTTATCACACGGAAAACAGAGAAGTTGCCGTCTGAAACGGATCGGTCAGTTGTTCTTCTCCGGGTCGACCAGATGGTGAGCGATGGCGAACATTGCCAGCTCCAGCCGGGTCGAGACGCCAGTCTTGTCGAAGATGTTGGAAAGATGCCGCTTGACGGTTTCCTCGCTCAGGCCGAACTGCCTGGCGATGTCGCGGTTCGAGCAGCCTTCGACAATACAGGAGACCACTTCCATCTCGCGCGGGGTCAGGCCGAAGGTTTTGCGCTCAGGGACGGCAGCTTTCTGCATCAGCTCGTGCAGCGCGCCGACAAGGTTGACCACGCGGCGGCCGCCGATCCAGTAATCGCCGCCGATGACTGCCTTGATGGCGCTGGTGAGGTGATCGGCGAGGGCATCTTTGAGCACGATGCCGCGGGCGCCGATCTGCAGGGCTTCGATGATCTGCTGGGTGGTGATGGTGCTGGTGAGCAGAACGATTTTGACGGTGGGCGATCCGCTCATGATGGCGCGCATGGCTTCAAGGCCGGGCAGGCGCGGCATGTAGAGGTCGAGGAGCAGGATGTCCGGGAGGGACTCGAGAGTTTCGGTGATGGCCTCGTCGCCGTCGCTGACTTCGCCCACCACTTCAAAAGAGGGCTCCGCCTGGAGCATGTTGCGGACGCCGATGCGGACGACGGGGTGGTCATCGGCAATGAGGATGCGAACGGTCTGGGAAGAGGGTTTGACCGCGTGCGGTGCAGCGGAAGCGGATTTAAGTGGCCTGGACGGAGTCGTCATATCTTCAGCCTGCCCTTCAGGATAACCTCTGCCCGGCGGAGACAGCTCTCGAGTTCTTCGAGCTTTTGCCGGCGATCACCACAGTAATCAATACCTGTTTCGATAGCGGAAGCCACCGCCGAGATCTGAACCGCGCCGACCATAGCGGCTCCGCCTTTGATTGTATGTGCCTGGCGGCGCAAGGTTTCGGCATCGGCGTTTTGCATCTGTTCGACACGGCTTCGGGTGTCGGAGAGAAAGGTGGATACCACCTCGCGGAGCGCATTAGCGGACATGGCCTGGTCGAGCCGGTCGAGGACCGCAAGGTCCAGCACTTTTGCCGGATCGGCGGGATCGGGATCATTCCGGGCGGCGTCCGGCGGGAGGCAGGCAAACGCGTCATGAAGGGCCTCCGGCGACAAGGGCTTTCGCAGCACCCAGTCGTAGCCCAGCAGCGTTGTGGGCGGGCTGGCGCTCATCGCCAGCAGAAGCACGCCAGGGGCAGCCTGGCGCAGAGCGCGCGCCAGATCGGCACCGGCCAGGGTGGGCATCTGCAGATCGGCAAGGATGCAGTCCGGGGCCGCGCCCGCGGAGATCTGATCGAGCGCCTGCTCGCCGCTGATCGCCTGCAGGACTTCGCAGCCTTGGGCTTCGAGGAGAACGCCGGTCAGCGCGAGGCTTACGGGATCATCATCGATAACCAAAACGCTGCGCGGGGGAGTTGGATGCCCAGGACCCATGTTGGGGCGATTGTACACACGCCGAGCCCGCCATTCCCATGCGTACTTTGTGTTACGAAAGGGCTAAAGAAGGCAATCGAAAGTCGAGCAGCCAGTGGGGGGCAGGAGGGGAAATCCTGCTCCCGGTGGAGCAGTCGGGTGTAGAGTGGGCGCAATGGACCCTTCCAATCCGGCAAATCTGGCAGCCGAAGTGGCGGAGTTGCGCGCGCGTGTGCGCCGGCTGGAGCAGGTGCTGCAGCAGCGGGGTATGTTGTGGGGCGGGCAGGAGGCGGAGGCTGCGGCTCGACCCGGTCCCGAGATTGCGGAGCCCGCGGCTGGACCGATGGTTGCAAGTCAGGCGAATGTACCGCCTCCGGTTCCTGTTGCGCCGCCGGCTGCGGCGATCCGAGCGCCACGTACGGATGACCGTTCGCTGGAGAGCCGGATTGGGTCGCAGTGGTTCAACCGCATTGGCATCCTCGCGGTGCTGATCGGCGTGGCCTGGTTCCTGAAGCTGGCGTTCGACAACCACTGGATCGGTCCGCTGGGGCGCGTCCTGATTGGGCTGCTGGCAGGCGCGGCTCTTATTGGCTGGTCGGAGCGCTTTCGGAGTCA
>DATGJK010000277.1:0-2370 GCA_035295245.1 Acidobacteriaceae bacterium | reverse complement strand
CCCGGCTATCCGGCGTGTCCGGATCACACCGAGAAGGGCACGCTATGGAAGCTGCTGAAGGTGGAGTGCAGCGCGGGCATTCAGCTCACGGAATCATTCGCCATGCTGCCCGGGGCGAGCGTCAGCGGCTTCTACTTCGCGCACCCGGAGTCGCGCTATTTCAGCGTCGGCAAGATCGATCGCGATCAGGTGACTGACTACGCGCAGCGTAAGGGGATGGCCCTGGCCGACGTGGAGCGCTGGCTCGGACCGAACCTGAATTACGATCCGGCAGGATGAGGGATCAGCGATCAGCGAGCAGTGATCAGAACACCGGTAGCGGATACCGTGCCGCTGCATCGGATAACTGATCACTGCGAACTGATTACTGAGAGCTGATCACTGATCTCTGATCACCCTTCTGCTACGCCGCTTCTCTGGCTTCCAGGTTGATGCTCTGCGCGCACTGGTTCAGCTTGGCGTCGGCGGCCTTTTCTTCTTCGAGGGTCTGCTCCAGCAGCCGGACGATCTGTTTTTCACCGAGCAGGTCGGCGAAGGTCCGCGCCGTGCCGTAAGCGGAGATTTCATAATGTTCCACGCGCTGTGCGTCGGCGATGATGCCCGCGTCCAGCGTTGCCGTATCCTTGGTTCCTTCCTTCATGCGCTCATCGGCTTCGGTGATCAGGCCCTTCATGCCCTGGCAGGTCTTGCCCTTGGGGCTCTCTTCGAGCTGCTCGAAGATCTTCTCGAGCCGCTCCACGTGTCCTTCAGTCTCTTTCAGGTGGTGCTCGACAGCCTGTTTCAGCTTGCTGTCAGAACAATGTTTCGCCACTTTGGGCAGCGCTTTGGTGAGCTGGTTCTCGGCGGAATAGAGGTCGCGCAGTTCGTCGACCAGAAGCTCTCGCAGGTTCTCTACCTTCATTGGGAAGCTCCGTAGATGAAAATTGGCCATAGCCGGGTCTAAGCCTGCGATGGGATGGGCGCAGGCGAGTACACGAGCGGCTGGCGGCTATGTGGTGGGATGCAGGGCAGCGGAAGGTGCGTTGCGAATGTCGTGTTCTGCCATTACGAACGCGGCTTAGCCTTATTCGAAGGCCCCCGGAATTTCTCGATAATTTCAACGTAGGCGCGGGCGGTTTGCGTCACGCTTTCCGGCTTGCCCTCGGCAATCGCCTTTGGATTCACCAGGTCCGTTCCTACGCCGAGCGCCCGCGCGCCGGCGTTCAGAAAATCCGCCGCCGTTTGCAGTGTCACGCCCCCGGTCGGGATCAGGCGCAGCTCGGGGAAAGGCGCCAGCAGCGCTTTCAGATAACTCGCTCCGCCCATCGCGGAGCACGGAAAGATCTTCACGTAATCGGCGCCCGCGCGCCACGCCGTGATCACTTCCGTCGGCGTGAGCGAGCCCGGAATCGACACTTTCCCCATATCCTTCGTCACTTCCACAACATCCGGATGAAAGCTCGGGCTCACCACGAACTCCGCGCCGGCCTCAATCGTCGCCACCGCCTGTTCCGCCGTGGTCACTGTGCCCGAACCGAGCAGCAGCCGATCGCCGTACTCTTTCTTCAATGTGCGCAGCAGTTCCACCGCGCCAGGCACAGTCATCGTCACTTCCATCGTGACGATTCCGCCTGCCACCAGCGCATCGACGAGCGCGCGACCTTCCTCAGCCGACCGCGCCCGCAGCACCGGCACGATTCCCAGCTGCTCAATCTTTTCTCTGGTTGTCATTGCATTCGCCGCCACGCCTGCTTCGCCCATGATTCAGTCTCCTGCCTTCTCCACGCTGCTTTAGCGCGCAATCCTTGCCGAGCCGCCCTTCATCACGCGCTCCACCTCGGCCAGCGTGGCCATGCTCGTATCGCCTGCTGTCGTCATCGCCAGAGCGCCATGGGCCACGCCGCACTGCACGGCCCATTCGACGGACTTGCCGGCGAGAATGCCGTAGATCAGGCCCGAGGCAAACGAATCTCCGCCGCCGACGCGATCGAGAATCTCAATGTCGCGCTGCGGCACCAGCACAACCTTGTTCTCATAGAGAGCCATCGCTCCCCACGCGTTGCGCGTGGCCGTATGCGCCGTGCGCAGCGTTGTCGCCACCAGCTTCAGGTTGGGATACGCCGCTGCGACATCCTTCAGCATTTGCTCGTAGCTGTCGATCGGCAGCTCGCCAAAATCCTCGCCAACATCTTTGAGCGAAACGCCCAGCATCGCCGAGAAGTCCTCTTCGTTGCCCAGCAGCAGATCGACTTTGCGCACCAGATCCCGGTTTACTTCCTGCGCTTTCGCCTTGCCGCCGATGCTGCGCCAGAGGGAATCGCGGTAGTTCAGGTCGTAAGAAACCGGCGTCCCATATCGACGCGCCGCGTCCATCGCCTCGGCAGCGACCAG
>DATGJK010000276.1:0-2588 GCA_035295245.1 Acidobacteriaceae bacterium | reverse complement strand
AGAATCTTCCCGTCCACCACCTTCGGTGGGCCCCACGTAGGCCCAGCCATCTCCACGCTGAGAACCCCATGGTTCGCATAGACCCTGCGGATTTCCGCGGCCAGGCTGTCCCGCGTCGCTCCACGGAAATCCTTTCCCGCGGCCGATTCCTCCACGCGCCGCATCTCGGCCGCCCAGGCATCGCTCGCGCCCTCAACGGTCAGCGATGCAATTAGAACCGGCGGCGAGTCGATGTGGTAACGCGTCGCGATCATCGTTCCCTGCGCATCCGCCACCGGCGTAGTCGACACTTTTGCCTTGACCCCTTTCTCAGCCAGCAGCCCCTCGAGCACATCGCTAACCTGTTGCCGCATGGGGCCGCCCGGATACAGTGCGCCGCCGAACAGCGGCACCTTCTCCGCGATGAGCGCGTTCAGCGTCTTGTCGTCCCACCATGGAAAATTGTCGTAGCGGACCGGCAGCACCGCCGGCGACGGCGTCAGCGTGAACTGCAGCACGGCGTCGTTCAGCGTGTAGCGCACGTCGGAAAACAGTCCCGTCGCAACCAGCCGGTCCGATGCCGCCTGCATTTCATCCTTTGTCACCCGCCCCGGATGCAGACGGGTAAACGCGAGCAGTTGATCCTGCGTCTGCGTCGCTCCGGAAAACGTAATCGTGTCCGGAAAGTAAGTCTGCGCCCCTGCCGCCGTTCCCGGAACAGCGGCGGCCATCCATCCACTCAACAGCAGAGCCTGAACTTTCATTCGCCTGGTGCGCGTCTCGCGCCATCCTCACTGACGATCTGTTTTCAGGATAAGTTCCATCCAGCCATTGATTCCATTCCTTCTGCTGGCCGCCCTGACCTCCAGCCTCCCGCCCTCTTCACCGCGGATTTTTACCTGAGTGTCAAATTTTTCCACGCTATACTTGCCCTATATCCATTAGAAATTCGCTGTTTTTGCTGAACTCTTTCTCTTGAGGCCATCCGAATGACGCATCAGAGCCACGCCCTTCGTGTATCTCCGTCCGCCTCCACCTTCAGCCTGATTGGTAAGACGCTGAGTCTCCTCGGCGCTGTCTTGCTGCTTGCCTGCGGCGCCCAGTCCGCTCTGGCGCAAACCGCCGGCGCGGGCACCATCACCGGGACCATCACCGACACGAGTCACGCCGTCATCACCAGCGCGACGGTGACCATCACCAATATCGACACCGGCGTCAGCGCCAATATCCCCGTCAATGGCGACGGGCTTTACGTCGCGCCCTTCCTCAAGCCAGGCCATTACGTGGTACGCATCAGCGCCGGCGGCTTCGCGACCGTTGAAAAGTCGTCCCTCACCCTCGGCGTCGGGCAAACTCTCACGGTCGACGCTGACCTGCCGCCCGCCAGCGTCTCCTCCAAAGTCGTCGTCACCGCTGAGAGTCCCATCCTCGACACCCAGAAGACCGAAGTCTCCCAGGAAATCTCCCAGAACCTGGTCTCCAATCTGCCTATCGCCGCGCGTAACTGGAGCGACTTCACGCTGCTCACCCCCAACACCACCACCGACGGCTCCAGCGGACTGGTCAGTTACCACGGCATCTCCGGACTCTACAACAGCAACTACGTCGACGGCGCCAACAACAATCAGGCGCTCTTCTCTGAGGCTCGCGGCCGCGCCATCGGCATGCCGTATGTCTACAGTCTCGATTCCATCCAGGAATTTCAGGTCGACTCCGCCACCTACAGCGCCGAATTCGGACAGGCCGCCGGCGGCCAGGTGAATGCTGTCACGAAGAGTGGCACCAACACGCTGCACGGCGACCTCTTTTATTACCTGCGCTATCCGACGCTGAACGCGCTCGACTCCTACGGCAAGGCGCACGGGAACAAAGCGCAGGCCATTAAGCAGCAGCAGCAGTTCGGCGGCAGCATCGGCGGTCCGATCAAGACGGACAGGCTGTTCTACTTCTTCACCTACGATGGCTTCCGCAAAGTCGCTCCGCTGGCCTACTCCTCGACGGCGAACCTCTCCCTCACGCCCAGCGGCACAACCTCTAACACTTCCGTGATTACACCCACGCAGTGCCCGGCCTCGATCAGCGGCACCCAGTGCACCGCCGCCATTAAGTATCTGCAGAGCCTCTCCGGCATTTACCCGCGTGTCGGTAAGCAGGACATCTTCTTTCCGCGGCTCGACTACCAGATCAACGATAGAAACCGCATCTTCGCCGATTTCAACTTCGCCAACTACAAACTGCCCAACGGCTATTCTTCTTCGCCGAGCTACACGAATCTCTCCGTCACCGCGAACGGCAACACTTACTACCACGAGCGCTTCTTCGTTACGCAGTGGACCTCAACCCTCAGCCCGCGCTCGGTCAACAATTTGCTCTTCCAGTGGGGACGCGACCTCGAAACTGCGGGCGCCAACGCCTCCGGCCCCAGCGTGACTCTCTCCGGAGTGCAGCAGTACGGCATGCCCAACGCTCTGCCGCGCGAAGCTGAGCCGGACGAACACCGCTATCAGTTCACCGACACGTTCTCGCACACCCAGGGCCGCCATGAGTGGAAGGTTGGCGGCGATGCCAATCTCGTCCATGAAGTGATGATCAACCTCTTCCAGGGCGGT
>DATGJK010000275.1:0-9984 GCA_035295245.1 Acidobacteriaceae bacterium | reverse complement strand
CAAGGGCGATGCCCTTCGGGATGTGATGGAGAACGTAGTGCCCCTGCTCATGGCCATAGGTAAAGAGAATCTCGTCGGGCGACTCTTCTTTCAGCGTCGTATCCCAAACCACGATCCTTTTCGAGGGCCCGATGCCCGTTACATAGGCATTGGGGGTCGTCACTCTCCGGCTCGCATCCATCAGGTAAATGCGGTCCGGCGGGATGTGCAGACCGCCCCGCGCAGCGACCTGCTCCAGCTGCTCGACGAGTGCCGGATCGGTACGGGACAGGGACTCAAAATGATTGAACAGCGGATCGATGACCAGAGGCGCGATGGTTGTCCCCGCGACTACGACCGGCACAGTGAAGGCCCAGAACCAGATCCACCAGCGGCGCGGCGCAATGCGCATCAATGCGTAGAGGACGCTGAGGACAAAAGTCCCAACCAGCAGCGTCAGCCCCAGAGACTTGAGCCAGTCACCCCACCATGCAGTCCAGCCCTCCACAGACAGGCCAAAGCGCACGCTGACGTGGTGTCCCAGCAGAGCCTCAGGGAGTTGCAGGCACGAGAAGATCAGGAGCCAAATCGGAATTGCGATCAGTCCCTGTATCCAGCGACGCGCGAAAGCTCTTTCTGCCACCCTGGAGATACCGCTGGGACCGAAGCGCACGAGCAGCCACAGCGAGAGGATCAGCCAGGCGGTACCACCAAAATAGAGTCCCGTGCGCCAATGACTGAGCTGAATGGCTCTCGCCAGTTTGTCGGGCGGCAACGGACAAACCAGGTGGCTGGCCGCGAGAAGGAGCAGGAGATTCGGATGACTGGCGCTAGAGATTGAAGAGCTCCCGCAGACGGCGCGTTTGCGCGCGGCTAACCGGAATTTCGGTCTGCTTCTTATCCGCCATCCGCAGTTGGTAGGTGCTCTTGAACCAGGGCACCACTTCGCGAATGTGATTAATGTTCACCAGATAGGAACGGTGGGCGCGCCAGAAGAGCGCGGGATCCAGCTGGTCGAACAACTCCTCCAGCGTCCGGCATTTCGACTGCCCCTCGATGCTGGGCGTGACGACAGAAATGACTCCCTCATCGATGGAGGCGAAACAGATCTCCTTCTGATCGATCAGCAACAGCCGGCTGCCGGACTGCAGAACGATCTTACCGGTTTGAGAACGCGGCGCCTGCTGCTGTTCGATCAGCTTCAGGAGCACGTCCATGCGCAGATCGCCCGCAGGAGCAGGGCGCGCTTCCAGCGTTTGTTCCTGCAGCCGCAGGCGCGCGCGATCCACCGCCTGCATCACGCGCGCTTTGTCGAACGGCTTTAACAGGTAATCAATGGCGTTCACGTCGAAGGCTCGGACGGCATACTGGTCAAATGCGGTGGCAAAGATAATCTGCGGCAGATGGTCGCCTTCGCCTAATTCCAGCAGCTTTTTCAGGACGGCGAAGCCGTCCAGCCCAGGCATCTGAACGTCGAGAAAGACGACGTCGGGATGATGCGTTCGTATCAAATCCACAGCCTCGACGCCGTTCCTTCCCTCGGCAAGGACATCGACGTCGCTGGCTGAGTCGAGAAGATACTTCAGCTCTTCGCGCGCCAGCTCTTCGTCATCGACAATCAGGGCGGTGATCGGCATGCAACCTTCTGAAGTATAGGAACGGCGCAGAAGGCCGGTCAACGAATCAGTTCAGAGCGCATAAGCTATTGAGTGAAGGCGTGCAATCTTGCCGGCGGATGATCCTCCGCCAGATCGTGCCCGCAATAGACGCAGTAGAGATCGGTGATGCGGGCGGTGCGGTGACATTTTCCGCAGCAGGGCGCGACCTGGTAGGCGCACTGCGGACAGAAGTGATAGTCGCTCTCGATCCGCGCATTGCACGACGGGCAGAGGGCAAGCACCGGCAGACGCAGGAGGAAGTAGAGCACGGCGCCAATGCCACTCGGCACAACAACGCAAACGATCATCCACATGGGGGTGCTCATACCCCGCCGTGGAGCATCGCGGCTGATATAGCCAACCATGAGCATGTAGAGCCCAGCAACCGCGCCCAGGCTGATGTTGATATACATGCGGAACGCAAGCGGCAGAGTCGGTGGATGGTGCCGGTGGGCGGGTACGATGACCCACATCAAATATTCCACAACCGTGAACGCAATGACGGCCAGCGCAACCGACCAAAGCGGAACGAGCTGAAATTCGCCCGCAAGGCCGGTCAACTCCGCCTGTTCGCGTTGTTTTTTGTCCTTACGTGTGAGCGGACCCATTTTCTACTCTTCGCGCATTCCGCGGCGGTCTTTCCAGGCCATCAGCAGAGCAGCCAGTGTCGTCGAGAAGAAGATCAGCGACAGCGTCAGCACGACGACTGGCATATCGAGGAAATGCTCTCCGGTGGACAAATCGGTCGCGGCACTCCAGAGCGCCGGAGCAAAGAACACCAGCACCGCAGCCATCGCCAGCAGCGCGAGCCCGGCGTGCCGCCGCTGGCGCGTGCGATTCGCCTGCATCAAATTGGCGGCTTCCATGACTGACCTGCGCGTCCGCAGCAGAAAATCCGGCTTGCTGTGTTCCCGGGCCGAGGGCCGCAAGGCGTGCCTGTTCATATCGCCTCCGCCCGATCGGCACGCACGACGGATGCCATTTGCGGCTTCAGTGCAGCCAGACCTCGGTAGAGGCGAGATTTGACCGTAGACAAGGGTGCACGCGTAAAGCGAGCGATTTCTTCGAGCGACATTTCCTCGTGGAATCGCAGGACGAGGACTTCGCGATGCAGGGGATCAAGCGTCAGGAGTGCGTCTGCGACAAGCTGCCCACTTTCAAGGGTGCACAGGTGTTCAAAAGGAGTTTTCTCCGGGCTTGGAACCTCGAACGGACGCTCCTCATCGCCTGCCTCGCACATCTCTTCAAGGCTGGCCATCGCCTTTCTGCGGCGCAGATCGATTACCAGGTTGCGGGCGATCGTGAACAGCCAGGTGTCGAATCGAGAATTGCCGTTGAACTGCGAGCCGCGCACAAGGACGCGCATCCAGGTCTCCTGGAACAGGTCCTCGGCCATCTCGCGGTTGCCGGTCAGGAAGAGCAGGTAGCGCAGCAGGCGGTGCTGATACTGAACGATCAGTTCGTCAAGCAGCTCCGAGTCGTGCTTCTTCAGGCCCTCGGCGACCCGGGCGTTCTCCTCCTGAACCTGCTCAGCGAATTTGGCTACGGCCGCACCCATATCTTTTTCAGAGACGAAGCTGTCGCGCCGGAAGACGCTGGCTCGCGCCGGTTTTTCCATACTGCGCGATCGATTCATTGGCTTGTCCTCGGCCGTCAGGCTCGCATTCGGCCCCTCGAACCGCTGAACACGCCAGTAACTCCCTTATTATCTGCTGCATTCTGGCGCAGGGCAAGGAAAACCAGCGCTCGTTACACTGGTACGAATGGAATTTCTGTACGGCCTGCACCCCGTGGAAGAGGCGCTGCGTTCCGGCTCGCGCCAGTTCGACCACGTCTGCATCGCCCGCGAAAGGCACGATCACCGCCTATCCCAGATCGTCGATCTTTGCCGCAAATCCGGAGTGAAGACCCGGCTGGAGCCCAGGGAAGCGCTGACCCGCCTGGTTCGCACGACGGCCCATCAGGGAGTGGTCGCGGTCGTGCGCGAGCGGGATTTTCTCGACATCGACGACCTGCTCACAGGCCCGGAGCCGCGCCTGGTCCTGGCGCTGGATGGCGTCGAAGACCCACAGAACCTGGGAGCCCTTCTGCGGACGGCCGAAGCGGCGGGCGTGGATGGCGTAATCCTGACCGAGCGCCGCTCAGCTCCCCTCAGCCCGGTCGCGCTGAAGGCCTCAGCGGGAGCCGCGGAACATCTGCGGCTGGCGCGCGTGGTCAACATCGTCCGCGCCATCGAGACGCTCAAGGAACACAACCTCTGGTGTGTTGGCCTCGATGAGCGCGGCTCGCAGGATTACGACGCTTACGATTTTACGTCCAACACAATCATTGTCGTTGGACGTGAAGGCGCGGGTCTGCACGAACTGGTGCGCCGGACCTGCGATCACCTGCTCCGGATTCCCATGGCGGGAAAGGTCTCCTCCCTCAATGTCTCGGCGGCAGGGGCAGTGGTTCTGTTCGAAGCTGCCCGGCAGCGCCGCGCCGGAACGCAGGTTGAGCGGGAATCGTCCGTGGCGCGCCGACAAAAAGGTCTGGGTTCATGAAGCCTGGTTTTTTCCTCGCTGTCCTTGTTCTTGGCGGCTCATTGTGCGTCGCCCAACAATCGCAAAAGCCTGAGGTTCTCTTTTCCGGACCGCCCGCAACTCAGACACCTGCACTAACGCCACCGCAGACATCCGAGGTTACGGATGCGCAGCGTGAAGCCGTGGCGATCCGTGCGTGGGAAGTCGATCTGCACCTGGTGCCGCGTGCACAGTCGATGGAAGCCCATGCTCGGGTCACCCTCCAGAACCAGGGCGCTGCGGCGCTCGCCGTCATTCCATTGCAGCTGTCCTCCACCCTGCACTTTGAAGGGGTGGGAATGCAGGGCCGCCGGCTGCGCTTTTCGACGACCATGCTCAACAGCGATACGGATCACACGGGCCAGTTGATTGAAGCCGATATTCAGCCGCCGTCTCCACTGGCACCGCATGGCGAGATCACGCTGGATGTGGACTACGGCGGCACCGTGCCTCTGACAGCACAGCGGCTGCTGGCCATCGGAGCTCCCGAGGCGAAGGCACAGGCCTCCGACTGGGATCGAATCTCTCCCGACTTCACTGGCCTGCGGGGATTCGGCAATGTCGTCTGGTACCCGGTCGCTTCCGTTCCGGCGGTACTGGGGGACGGGTCGCGCGTCTTCGATGAAATTGGACGGCAAAAGCTGCTGGACCAGAATGCAACGATTGCGCTGCACGTCACGGACGAGTTTCTCGATCAGCCGCCGAGCGCCGCCGTTCTGAATGGGCAGTGGGTCCAGATGGACAAGCCCACCTCCATGCCGACAGCGAGCTTCCCCGGCGTGATTACTGCCTCTATTGCTAGAAGGCGGATTGGGTTCGATGTTCCGTCGGTGTTTCTGGCGCGACGAACGGAAACGTCGGGGCAAGGACTTCGGATTCTGACCAACGATGGCGACGCGCATTACGCCGGAAATTACCTGGCGGCAGCCGAGTCGGTACAACCGCTGATCCACACCTGGTTCGGCAACACGTCGCATCCGGCGGCCACGATCCTCGAACTTCCTGAGCCGGATGACGACTCTGCAGAAACAGGCGACCTGCTGGCCACGCCGGTGTCGAGTACGCCTTCCTCTCAGCTCGCTCCGGCTCTTGCGCACGCGCTGGCACATGCCTACTTCACATCCCCAAGGGCATGGCTCAATGAGGGCGTTGCAAATTTTGTTGGGAATCTCTGGCTCGATTCGACCAGCGGGCACGCGGCCGCAATGGATCATCTCAACGCAGAGCGGCAGGCGCTTGCCCTTGTTGAACCTGCAAGTCCCGGCCAGGGCACTGGACAGGATTTGCTGAATGCCGGCAGTCCCGCGTACTACCGTACAAAGGCGACCTACGTTCTCTGGATGCTGCGGAATCAGATCGGCGATGCGAAGCTTGCCTCAGCTCTGCAGTCGTACAATCCCGCCGACGACACGGAGAACGACTATTTTGAGCATGTGGTTGAGAAGGCGAGCGGCACTGACCTGCGGTGGTTCTTTGAAAACTGGGTCTACCAGGATCGCGGTCTCCCGGACCTCTCCATTGGCGGGGTGTATTCAAGCCAGGAGGCGCACCAGCAGTACCTGGTAGCGGTTGACATCGCCAACGAAGGCTATGCCGAAGCATACGTGCCGGTGACCCTTAAGGCCGGAGATGCTGCCAGTACGAACTGGGTCCATGTTCCGGCCAACGGACACATCACGCATCGCATGCTCTTTCAGCAAAGCCCGACAGAAGTGG
Source organism: Acidobacteriaceae bacterium (assembly GCA_035295245.1). Classification (GTDB taxonomy): domain Bacteria; phylum Acidobacteriota; class Terriglobia; order Terriglobales; family Acidobacteriaceae; genus Palsa-343. The sequence goes on along the minus strand of DATGJK010000275.1, from coordinate 4,070 downwards.
ATGTGAACGACGGATCCGTGCCGGAGGTTCGCGACAGCATTCATCAGCGAATGCTTACGGATGACCGGCCCTAAGCCACTGCCCGATGAGGGGGAAGCGATTCTGGTGAGCGCGGAAGGCTTGCCTGTATGCTCCAAATTTCCAGCAACAACGTCGCCGTGGCAATTGATGGCAGGAGAAAATCAAGAAATGGGAGTACGGTCCAGAGGCTGGAAGAACCGGCAAGACTTTCTCCCAGGGCGGAAATCGCCGGCGCGAAGAGATCAAATGCCAGCTGGAGAATCAGTAGTAGGCGCGCAGCAACTACGAATCTGTTTCCCAGCTTGTGAAACAAGATCAGCACTACCGCGGGAAATAAAAAACAATAGTTATAGATAATCGGCGGATTAAACGGCGCAACCAGAACGGCCGCAGCCAGCGCCAGCGCCGTTACAAGGTTGAACTGCCGCGACCCGGCCGCACATCTCCGCAGCCGCACAAACCCAATCAGGACGAGCGCAATGATAACGGCGCCGATCGCCAGCCCTGGCCAGTGACCAACGGCGGTTTGCAGTTGCGGGCGCGAATGCGTTGTGGCCTGGTATTGCCGAAGGACGGCCAGCCAGTGCGGAATCCAGCCCGGCAAAATCCACTGAGCGGCTACAAGCAGCATCGCAACCGCGCCTGTGAAGGATGCGATCAAACGCCACATGCTCCGAGTCACGGCCCAGAGCAAAATCCAGACCAGCAGGAGCAGGACTAACTGCGGCTTAATCGTTGAGAGCGCCAACAGGATTCCAGGTGCAATCTGCTGTTCGCGCGCGAGTAGATACCACGCCAGCAGGACCAGCAGCATTACAACAACGCTCATCTGCTGGAGTCGCACGCCCCAGATCACCGGCCAGCTGAACAACGCGACGGCGGCCACCAGGAGTCGCGTGCGAAATGAAAGGCCAGGCTCAAGGACGCCTGCCGTGTTCCAAAAGACCAAAGCAAGAAGCGGTGGAACGATCGTGAGATACAACAGCCGCTCGGTTGTCCACGAAAGCGAGGCGAATGGAGCAAAGAGAACGATGATGTGCGCCGGATACCAGAACTCCTGGGGCTCGGGATGAATGATGGTCTGCGGCGCGTCCTCGTACCAGCGCTTTTGTAACTGAATGACCACGCTTTCTGAATAGGGATCCTGGCCGTTGAGCGCGGCTCGAGTGCCACTCCAGACGGGCAGCAGGTCCGAGTGGTTAACCGGCAGATAAACCCGCGTAATCACATGCAAATGCCAGAGCGGAGCAGCCAGAACAAGCGCCAGCAACACCCACCCGACAATGGCACGCGTGTCGTCGCTGCGCGGTTCTGGGTGCTCTTTCGTAGCCGGCGGCGGTTTCGGCATCCGGTCCAGACTAAAGCCGTCGCCGTATCCTTCGGAATGCCGAATTCAGGGGAGTGATCAATGTTCGACAACAGGATCGCTCAGGGATCCACCGATATGCACAGGGCCGTTTTTTGTATGAAGTGAAAGATTCAGCGTGCGGTCAAAGCTGATGCTTCCGGCGACAGGATTCACGATCGGGCCGCGGTTGCCTCCAATGCCGCCGCTCGTGAGCGTGATCGTCTGCTGCCGAATGGCTCCGGTAGCGGTCCACCGCCCGAAGTGTGCCATCGGCATCGGCGGATCGAGCCCGAGGAGACCACCATTGAGCCACGTGATTTGAAAATCTCCGCTGGCGGAAGAAGCCAGATCCGCCGCGCTGTACCCACTCGTCTTCAGCCGAAGCTCGCCATTTGCTGTACCGGAACCCCACTCTTCCTGGAACAAATTTCCGGCGTCTCCTGCCTTGAGGCCATTGAACCGCACGTTCAGGGTCCACTGCGGTGTTCCGTCCACCAGCGTCATGTCCGCAACGGCGTGGAGTGTCCCCCCGAGCGCGGCAGCATCGAACGACCGGATCGCCAGAGCCGCTTTTGCGATGTTGAAATCGCCGGCCGCGTCATGCAGTAAAAGTCGGCCCAAAGCCAGAGTGTCCAAGTGAATATCGCCTTCCATCGGAGGCCATGCAGGCGGTGAGCCCGAAAACATTTCCCCGAAAAGTCCGGCGCGGGTCTGGTGCATCGCTCGCTCCAGATCTGTGGCATCCAGTTCGGCGGAGTCCAGCGAGACTTTGGCAGGACAAGGCACAGGTTGATTGCAGTTTGCTGGAAATGCGACCGAACCATGCAGATTCAATCCGGAATAGCGGACCGTGGCGTTTTGCCAGGCGATCTGATCAGGTGCAAGGCTGATCTCCGCGGAAACCACATCGAGGGGTGCCCGGAGGAACTGCGCATTCAGCTGCAGGTTGGTAACCCGAACCGTTCCGGTTGTTGTGATCCCGGGTCCAGAGCCCGACACCGGGGTAATCCAGCCGCCGACAATGGCCGCATTTAGATCCGCGCCAGCCTTTGCGTTGCGCACGGTGAACCAGGATTTGGGAAAGCCGAATACGTGTCCCGTATTCACCAGGCGCTCCACCGCAGCGTCTCCGTTCAGATGCAGTAGGAATCCAGCGCGAGAAAACTGACCATCCATGTTGAGCGGCTGCGGCTCACCGGCAGGAAGAGCGAATCGTTCGAGCGCAACGTGAAATGGTTCCGTTGCCGGAGGGGGCTGGGTTGACTTCCTCCGTTTATTCTCTTTCGGCGGACCGCCCGCGGCCGTGAAATGCAGGCTGGGAACCGTGACACTGCCACCGGGGAAGTTCACCGTGACCTCGGTCGTCTTTGCATCACCTGAGAATATTGGCCGCTCACCAGTGGCCACGTGAAAGGACCCGTTGATCCGGCCGGTTGCGCTGATGCTGCCGAGCGTGGGGCGCATCACACCGAGCAGGGAGACCGGCAGGGCCGCTGGAGTCTGATTGATTTCGAGTTGAAGATCCAGATGAGACGGCGAAAAGCCCTGAGCCATGCCCGTCAGCAGGAGATGACCTTCTCCGGCCGGAAGAAAGCAACTGATGTCCTGAAACACCTTTTGCGCTCGCTCGTATCGGCTCCTGCAGGTTGCGTGAAGTGCAAGCGGATTGACCGGCTGAAATTCCTGCCGCCGCAGATTGGCGACCCCAATCTCGGTTGTGAGCGCAAGGTCGTTGGCTGTACCCGTGGCAGACGCCACGATGTCCAAATCGCCCCGCCAACCCGTATCAGTGCCGGCAAGCAGCACGGTCGCTTGCCCAAGCTGGGCTCCTCTCCATTCCGCGTGAACATTCACCGGCATAGTCCCCAAGTCGGCTGCCCGGTGCAGCGAACCCTCCAGCGACAATTCCCCGGTGTCAGAGAGATGGAGCTGCAGATCTGTCCGGACGGGCTGAGCCTTCAGCCTGATCCGCCAGTCGTCCTGATTGGCCTCCCACATGGCGAACTCAGCATTCAGCAGTGCGAATGGCCGCTTCTCGACACCATCCTTGAAGTTGATTCGCGCGCCGCTCGCCTCGATATACGGGAACTGTAGATGGGGCCCGTGATGCGGATTGCCGGTAGGCTCATTCGGAACCTGCGAAGCGCGCGTCAGCACCGAGGCAATGTTCCACTGCCCTGCATCATTCTTCACGAGATTCAGGCTGACCTCGTCGAGGCTGATCCGGCTCACCTCGAGCCGCCCCCGCCAAAGCGGTGCAAAACGCATGGAGGCGACAACGGAATTGGCGTGCAGGACAGGCTCATAACCGAACGCGGGATCCTCCGCCACGGTGAAGTCGCTGATGGTAATGGCGGGAGTGGGCAGCAGACGCAGCTGCATCGATCCAATCCCGACGGGACGTCCAAGAGCCCCGGCAAGGCTGGCAGTGACAGAACGCTGATATTTGCCGAGGCTTACGAGGGGCGGGAGAAAAAAGGCCACGAGCAGCACAAGAACAAGAACGGCAGCCAGCACGAGAATCCGCCGGCCGCTCCGCGGCTCAACGGCAGCCAGCGGCTGTTCCGTCTCCATGGTTTATTTCACCAGGTGGAAAGTACGGCGCCAGCGGGTTTCGTCGAAGAAGTGAATCGTCTCATGCAGAATCCAGCCGATGCGGTCGCTGACGGCGGTCTTGTACTGTTCGCTCTCCGGCGTGTCG
>DATGJK010000274.1:0-12694 GCA_035295245.1 Acidobacteriaceae bacterium | reverse complement strand
CGGCAGAGATCAGCGGCAGCAGTTCGAATCCGGACCGGTAGTACTCTTCTGCACGTGTGGCCAGGCTTTCCAGCAATTCACGCTGGTTCAGACGGAGATGGCTGCCGTCGCGAATGGACGCGAGCTCTTCGATGCGAACGCCATATCGATCCAGATCTTCCAGCGGCAGGTAAATGCGACCGCGCTCGGCGTCTTCTTTCACATCGCGAAGGATATTCGTGAGCTGGAAGGCGAGGCCGGTCTCCTCGGCAAGCTGTTCGGCACGAGGGTCGCTATAGCCGAAGATGCGGATGCAGACGAGCCCCACAACAGAAGCGACGAAATAGCAGTACCGGCGGAGGTCGTCGAAGGTAGCGTAGGTGCAGAAGCGGAGAGGGGATTCGGGCTCATCAAGGGCGTGTTGGGCGTCCTCCTGCGCGACCAGATCCATTGCTGTGCCTTCGACGAGTTGATCGAGCAGTTGCGGCGGGATATTGAAACGGACGCGCGCGTCCGCAAGCGCAACGAAGACTGGATCAGAAGTGGGCTGGCCGGCAGCCGCGCCGTGCCAGGCGGCGAGCCAGCGGTCCAAATCCTGGCGGCGCTCTTCGCGCGAACGCGTTTCGTCATCGGAAATGTCGTCCGCGTGACGCATGAAGGCGTACACGGCGCAGATGGCCTCGCGCTTTGGCCGCGGCAGTGCGAGGAACGCGTAATAGAAGTTTTTTGCCTCACGGCGTGCGATCTCGATACACGCGCGATAGGCAGCGGCGAGCTGGGAGTTCGCCGCGTCCGTTTCCGAAGCGGTCAATCGGCTCTCCCGGCGAAGAGTCTGCCGGCCAGCGCACGCATCAGCAGGGCGGCCTTGCGGGACTTTGAAATGGCGGGCCGCGCGCGCAGCACGTTGTAATCCTGCTGCTCAATCGCGCGCAGGATTTCAAGTCCTCCGCGGGAAAAGAGGTCGAGATCGATGGCCAACTCGCGATCGACCTTTGCGATGAGCGGAAGTCCGGCGTGAAACATGCGGCGAGCGTAGTCGACTTCGTATCGCATCAGCTCGCGAAACTGTGGAGAGAAGCGGGCGGCAGCAATGTCCTGTTCGGTCACTCTGAAGCGCACCATGTCTTCAAGCGGGAGATAAATGCGGTCCTTCTGGAAATCGACACGGACATCCTGCCAGAAATTGGCCAGCTGCAGAGCCGAGCAGGTGTGGTCGGAAAGGGCGAAACGCTCCGCATCCCGATAGCCGCAGGTGTAGAGCACAAGGTGTCCGACGGGGTTAGCGGAGTTGCGACAATAGCCGAGAACATCCTGCATGGTGGGATAGCGAGTGACGATCTGATCCTGCCGGAACGCGACGAGCAGATCCGCGAAGGGCTCTTTGGGGATGTCGCAGGCGCGAATGGTTTCAGACAGTGCGACGAAGACGGGATGACGGGACTCGCCGCGGTAGCAGGCGTCCAGCTCGGAGCCCCAGAGGTCGAGCAGGGCCAGAGACTGCTCGCGGTTGCCCACTTCATCGCCGAGATCGTCGGAGACGCGGCAGTACGCATAGATGCTGTGGAAGTGGGGACGAAGGCGCTGCGGCAGAAACCACGAGACAACGTGAAAATTTTCGTAATGCGTTTCCGCCAGGCGACGACACCAGGCGCGTGCCTGCTCGAGCGTAGGCGGGACATCGGGAATACGGTATTCCGGCGGGAGCGCGGCCCATCCCTTTTCGATCAGTTCGTGCTGTGCTGCAGGAACGCTCATCGGCAGACTGGCAGGCCGCACCTAAGGAATGATAGCCGTCTTGATGTCGCCAGCCCGGTTCATCAGCTGGCGAAAGACCCGATTCAGCTCCGACAGAGGAGCACGGCTGGTGATGGTATTGCTGCAGCGGAAACGGCCGCTGGCGATCAGCTCGAAGGCCTTGCGCGCCGTGGCGGGCGTGTGGTGAAAGCTGGCACGCAGCGTGATGTTGTTGTAGTGCAGCCGGTTGGTATCGAGTTCGACCCGGGTGCCCGCGGCGCATCCGCCAAAGAAATTCACCGTGCCGCCTTTGCGCACCATATCGACAGCCCACTGCCACGCGAGGGGTGTGGCCACGGCTTCGATGACGATATCGGCACCGCGATTCTCGGGAGTGAGGTGCCGAACGGCAGCGATGGGATCGGCGACGCGGGTGATCTGCACGACTTCCGACGCCCCGAAAACTCGGGCGGAGGCGACCTGCTCATCGCGTTTCACCACCGCGATGACGCGCAACCCGCTGAGTTCGGCGACATGCATGAACATGAGTCCAATGGGTCCGCCGCCGATCACGACAAGCGTGTCGTCCGGCCGCGGCCGGCATTCTTCGAAACCGTGGACGACGCAGGCCAGCGCCTCCGTAAGCGCGGCATGCTCAAAGGGCACACCGGCGGGAATGCGCAGCGTGTTTTTTGCCACGATACGGGCGGGGATCAGCAGGTACTCAGCGTAAGCTCCATTGTTGAAGAGCAGGCGGTCACAGAGGTTTTCCTGGTCGTGCCGGCAGTAGTAGCAGTCGCCGCAGGGCGCGGAGTTGAGAGCGACAACACGGTCGCCGACGTGAAACGCGCTGACTCCCTTGCCGACTTCATGCACGATGCCGGCCAGCTCGTGCCCGAAGGGAATCGGCGGCTTCAGCATGCGCGCGTGATAACCACGGCGGTAGACCTTGAGATCGGTCCCGCAGGTCAGTGCGGCGTGGACGCGTACCACAATTTCACCGGGACCGGCTTTCGGCATGGGAACCTGCTCGATGCGTAGGTCCTCGCGGCCGTGCAGCACGGCGGCTGTCATCTGCGCTGCCATGTAACTATTATTGTCTCAAACCTGTGCGGTCGACGGATAAACGAAGATTTTCATGGAAGCGGCGCCCGGATTTGATGCCACGCGAATCGCTTCCACGGCCTCTTCCAGCGGGAAGCGATGTGAAATGAGGCGGGTGAGGTCGAAACCCTTGCTATATCCGCCGAAAACGAGCTCTTCGACGTCCGGCTCCATTTCGAACGATGAGCTGTACGAGCCGAGCAGCGTCTTTTCATCCATGCAAACGACCGCGGGGTCGAACGTCGCCTCGCCGTGCTGGGTTTGCGCAAAGAGCAGGATGCGGCCGCCGGGCCGCGCGGCGTCCATCGCGGTGCGGATCAGACCGTTGCCGCCGACCGCAAGGATCACGGCATCGGCGCCGCGGCCTTCGCTGGCGGCATGCGCCGCCGCGACCACGTCTTCTTTCCCGGCATTGATCGGGTGATGCAGTCCGTAATGCGAGGCAATGGCGTGGCGCTCCGGATAGAGATCCGATGTCAGAACTTTCGCCCCGGTGCGGGCGGAAAGCGTGGCCAGCAGGATGCCGATGGGGCCCTGGCCGATGACGAGGACGGTTTCATCCGCGGCGAGGTCGAGGCGGCGGACGCCCTTGAGCACCGTGTTCACCGGCTCAACAAAGGCTGCTTGTTCGAAGGGAACTCCGTCGGGAATCTTGATGAGGCCACGCCGGACGATCCAGTCCATGACGCGGACGTACTCGGCAAAGCCGCCGCCGGAGGGCTCAAAACCAGCCGTGCAGCCGACGCGCTTGTATAAGGGGCACTGAGCGAAGGTCTTCTTGCGGCAGTAGTAGCACTCGCCGCAGGGCGTGTGGTGATACACGATGACGCGGTCACCCACGGAGAAGTCCCTGACGCCGGCGCCCACGGCGGCGATGATGCCGGCCGTCTCATGACCGAAGATGCGCGGCGCGGAGTGGGAGCCGGTGTGAATCTTTTTGAGGTCGGTTCCGCAGACACCGCAGGCGTGGACACGGATGAGTACCTCGCCCGCGCCGATCTTCGGGACGGGAACCGTCTCCACGCGAATATCATTGATGCCGCGATAGACGGCGGCCCGCATCGTCGTGGGGATATCGGTCGGGGTATGTTGCTGCAGATCGTGGGTAGCGGTGGCCATGAATACTCCGAAAACTCAATCTACCGGGAAGCGGCGAAAAATCCATCCACAAAAAGTGCCAATTCCTGGGCGGCGCGACGGCTGTTGATTGCCAGGCGACGTACCGGACCCCAGTACGTGGGATTTCTGCCGATATAGAAAAGGAACGCCGCCATGCGCCACTCGCCGTTCTTCCCCGTGAATCGGTTGAAGTCGGGCAGGTTGTCGCTGGGGCCGTCACTGACGCCCTTGAAACAGTAGAAGGGCAGATTGTGCGCGCGCGCGATCCGGGCGACAGCAGCGGCTTCCATATCGACGAGAACGGCCTGGTACTGCTGGGCCAGCTGGCGTTTCTGCTGAGCGTCGGCAATTCGGTCCAGCGTGATGAGGCGCTGGCCGTCGCCATTGGCGGTTGCAAAGATTTCACCGTTGGCGGCATCGATTACTTCGCGGACAGCGACCGCCTGCGGCGGCTCTAGGCCGCAGGAAAGCGAGCCGGCCCAGCCGATGGAGACGAGCGCCCCCACGTTGCCCTGGCCCAGGACAACTTCGCAGGCATGCGCTGCGGCCCTGGCTCCAATCCCTCCGGCAAAGGCAACCGCCTCACATTTGCCGATGCGGCCGTGGAAGACGCTGCCGCGCTTCTCCCATCCGCGCGCGAGAGGCTTCAGCTCTCCGGGAAAAGCAACAATGATACCGATGCGGCTCATGCGGGGACGCTCTCCTGCGCGGCGGGCGCGTAGCCGTGCGCCCGGAACCAGTCGATCGCCGAACGCAGCGCCTCATAGACGGGAACCCGCCGGAAGCCGAGCTCGCGCTCTGCCCGGGCCGAGGAAGCAAACATCATCTTCCTGCCCATGCGAACCGCTTCAACCGTGGCACGCGGCTCTTTGCCTCGAATTCTGCCGGTGATGGTCTCGTCGAAGAAGGCGAAGATCATTGCTACGGAATGCGGCACCTTCATGGTGGGCGAGGGCAGACCGGTGATCGCAGACATCTTGTCGAGGATCTGCTTCAGTGTGAGATTTTCGCCGCCCAGGATGTAGCGCTGTCCAGGACGGCCGATGGTTTCGTTCAACGCGTCGGCGTGCGTGCGGGCGACCTCGCGGACATCGACGAGATTCAGGCCGGTGTCAACGTAAGCGGGGAATTTGCGTTTGAGGAAGTCGACGACGATGCGACCGGTCGGGGTGGGCTTCAAGTCGCCAGGCCCAATGGGCGTGGTGGGGTTCAGGATAATCACGGACTGGCCCGCCGTTGCCGCCTCCATAGCAACTTGCTCGGCCAGGAATTTCGAGCGCTTGTAGTGCCCGATCATGTCGGCGAGGGAGACAGGCGTGCTCTCGTCGACGATGGCGCCGTCAGAGCGAAATCCCATTGTCGCCACGCTGGAGGTGTACACGCTGCGGCGCACGCCTTCATCGCGGGCAATGCGCAGCAGGGCGCGGGTGCCTTCCACGTTGACGCGATACATTGCGTCTGGATCGCGGACCCAGAGGCGATAATCCGCGGCGACATGCATGACGGAATCGCAGCCGCGCACCGCTGCGCGCAGGGATTCCGGTTCGAGCAGATCGCCGGTGACGGTGTCGCCGGGGAGACCATCGAGGTTCGCCAGGTTGCTGGTGCGGCGAACAAGCAGGCGCAGATCGGCGCCGCGTGCGGCAAGTTCGCGCGCGACGTGGCTACCGACGAAGCCCGTCGCCCCAGTGACGAAGATTCTCACTTCGCCTCTTCTATGGCGAGCCAGCCGCCCAATTCGGCCACAGGCAGCCGCACGCCCACGTAGAAGCCGCCGAAGAGGCCATAGAGCGCGCTGGCCTGATCGAAGCGCATTTCGTAGATCAGCCGCTTGAAGACGCCGGGATTCTCGGAGAAAAGGTCAACTCCCCACTCCCAGTCGTCGAGGCCGATGGAGCCGGAGATGATCTGCTTGACGGTCCCGGCAAAGCGGCGGCCGATCAGCCCGTGTTCCTGCATCATGCGGGCGCGGTCGCGCATGGGCTCGCTGTACCAGTTCACCTGCTCGCCACGGCGCTTGTCCATGGGATAAAAGCAGACGTACTTTGTCTGCGGCATCGCTGGGAACAAGCGGCTGGACATGGCGGTGGCCTGGCGCTCGATCGTCTCCTGGATGCGCTTTTCCCATTCGTCGGAGTAGGGCTCAAGCCCTTGCTCGAGGAGTACCGGATAGGTCTTGACCGAAGATTCATACAGACCGAGCTCGACGATGGAGACATAGGAATGCGTCGGCTGCAGGAAGCCGCCGAATTCCGTGCGAGCCAGATCGCGCTGCACAGCGGCGAGTTCTTCCATGCTGTCGCGGAAATGGATCAGCATCAGGTCGCCCTTGTGGCCAAGCTGAGCAAACAGAGCGCTCTGGTTGGGGCGCTCGCCTCCAGATCCCTTTTCCATCGGTCCAAGCAGCACTGTGGCCTCTGAGAGCGCGCGAGCGCGCCCGGGCGGTTCGAGGCGGCGCCATGCGGACCAGTCGAAGCGGAACATCTGGTGCAGGACGCTGGAACCGTCCAGCGTTAGCGGAAACGGAGGTGTTTCTGGCAACGATGCCTCCTGGGTCATTGTCTTCATTCTACGAGAACGGAGCGGCCCAGGAGCGAAGGGCGCCTATCGATGCGAGATAGCTTCGTCGCTGTAGAAATCGGCGATTTCCGCTGCGTATTTTTGCGCGATCACCCGGCGTCGCAGCTTCATGCTGGGGGTCAGCACACCCGATTCCAGCGTCCATTCGTCGGCCACGAGACAGAAGCGCTTGATCGTCTCGAAATTGGCGAGGTTGGCGTTGATCGCATCGATGATCGCCTGGTATTCGGCGCGGACGCGCGGATGGATGACGAGTTCTCCGCGGGTTTCGACGACGACCCCTTGCTCGCGGGCCCATGGCTCGAGCGCGTCGAAATTTGGAGCGATCAGCACCGACGCAAATTTGTGTCGGTCGCCAACGAGAGCGCAATTGGCAACCAGTACGCTCGATTTGAGCTTGTTCTCGATCGGTTGCGGAGCAATGAACTTGCCGCCGGAGGTCTTCAGCAGCTCTTTTTTGCGGTCGGTAATGAACAGGAATCCGTCGCTGTCGATGTGGCCGATGTCGCCTGTTCGGAACCAGCCTTCGGAATCGAAGGCTTCCGCATCGCCGCGGCCTTTCCAATAGCCAGGGAAGACGTTCGGACCGCGCACGAGCAGTTCGCCGTCTTCAGCGATGCGGCATTCAACGTTGGCAAGCGGATTTCCAACCGAGCCCATGCGATTGGCATTGGGCGTGTTGATGGCCAGTACCGGCGAGGTTTCAGTCAGGCCATAGCCCTCGAGGATGCGAATGCCTGCGGAAGCAAACCAGTACGCGGTGTCGAGCCCCAGCGGCGCGCCGCCACTGATGAAATAGCGCACGCGGCCGCCGAATCCGGCGCGGAGCTTCTTGTAGACGATGGCGTCGCCAAGCTTCCACATCGGCGAAGATGGCTGCCGGCCGGCGGCAACTTCTTCGCGGTGCTTCTGTCCTATGGCCAGTGCCCAGGTGAAAAGCCGCTTTTTCACGGGAGACTCGCCTGCGCGCAATTCCGCCACCTGGCGCACCTTCTCGTAGACGCGGGGGACCGCCACCACGATTGTCGGCTGAATGGCGGTGAACGCTTGCGGCAGGTGGTCGAAAGAAGGGCAATACGCCACTGTGACGTTCTGTGCATAGAGCGCGTAGTCGAGGTGCCGCGCTGTAATATGCGAAAGCGGGAGAAATGAAATGCAGGAATCGGTGGAAACGAACCCGAACTCCGCCGTGGAGTAGTTCAGATTGCTGGCGATATTGCCGTGCGTCAGCATCACGCCCTTCGGCTCGCCGGTTGTGCCCGAGGTGTAGATCAGCGTTGCGAGGTCACCGGGCTGGATCGCGCGGGCGACATCGTCGAAGTCGGAACGCGCGGGTGCGGCGAGCAGGGAGGAAAACATTTCCGCCGAAGGGAGATCCTCATCGTCCATCACGACGATGTGCTCGAGCGATGTGGGCGCGGTGAGCGAGGCAATCTTCTCGTACTGAGCGCGCGTGGAGACGAAAATAGCGCGGCAATCGGAGTCGGCCAGAAGCTGAGCGATCTGGTCGGGGAGCAGCGTCGGATAGAGCGGCACATCGACGATGCCGAGGGCGAGGCATGCAAAATCCGCGACGGCCCACTCCCAGCGGTTCTCTGACAGAACCGCGACCCGATCGCCCTTGCGGAAGCCCCAGGCATGCAGTGCGGCTGCGACAGAGCGCACGCGGCGGCAGATTTCCCCCGAGGAGACAGGCTTCCATGCGCCAGACTCATCCCGCACGAGCACGGCGCGTTCGCGATGGCTCGCGGAAAGAGTGACCACAATGTCGTTGAGAGTTCTCAGCTGCAGCACGCGCGCTCCACTCTAACGAACGCTGCATCGGGGCGCAAGATCACTTCATCAGGCTGGTGCCGTACCCTGCAGGCCGAGCGCTTCCGCGTTCCTGCGCATGGCGGCAATGCAGAATGCGATGTGATCGTCGAGCGGAACGCCGAGTTCGGCGGCTCCCTTCACAATGTCCTCGCGATTTACCCCCCGCGCGAAGGCTTTGTCCTTCATCTTCTTTTTCACTCCGGGCACATCGACGTCGTGGATCGACCGGGTTGGCTTGACCAAAGAGCAGGCCGTGAGGAAGCCTGCCAGCTCGTCACACGCAAACAGGGCCCTGGCGAGTTGCGTCTCGCGCGGAACGCCCGAGTACTCCGCATGGCCGAGAATGGCGGTGCGCACCTCCTCGGGCCAGCCCTGCTCTTCGAGAATCCGCAGACCGACGAAAGGGTGTTCTTCGGTGGAGGGATGTTTCTCGTAATCGAAGTCGTGCAGCAGCGCGGTGGCTGACCAGGTTTCGAGCAGCGCATCGCGTGCGTCGCCCGTGAGACCGCGCGCTTCTGCCTCGCGCTCGCCGTAGGCGCGCACGCAGCTCTCGACGGCCAGCGCATGCTTCAGCAGGCTGGGCGAGCGAGTGTGTTCATTGAGCAAGGTCCAGGCGCGCTCGCGATTGAAAGAGGAGAGAACGGACATTGAAAACTGCTCCTTTGGGTTTTCCTGGTTTTCTTCGGGAATCTGGTCGAAGACTCACAGTTTTCACTTGACAAGAAGGATACTGTGCCCTCAAAGTAGTGCAAAGGTTGGGACTGGGGTTTGCATCGCATGGCGACCAGCTCACCCGGACCGCTAGCTCTGGCGTTCCGTACAACTTATGGCAACTACCTTAGCAAGCATTGAGGCCCGCGAGGTACTTCGTTGCGACCACTGTAGTCTGGTGCAATTCCGCACGTCGAATTCACTCTGCAGGCGTTGCCACAAGCCCCTCGAGATCGAAGAACCGGAGCCTCTGGCTCCTCAACTGGTGAGTCCGGCTGTAACAGGCGCTGAAGAGCCGGAGGGGATCGACGTTGCGCGAGCGGTTCGGGATGTTCGCCACGGCCGCAACCTGAGCCAGCGGCAGCTTGCCGGCCGGATGCAGGTGCCGCGCACGTATATTTCGAAAATCGAGAATGGCAAAGCAGTTCCGACGCTCTCGTCGCTGGAACGTCTGGCGCGCGCGCTTGAAGTGGACATCTGCGAGTTGCTGCGCGATGGCCGCAGCCGGCGGGCGCGAGAAGCGGCCTCTCTGATGGCCGATCCATTCCTGGCGGAAATCGCGCCGCTGGTGGCACAGCTTGATGCATTCCAGCGCTCGATGTTCCTGAACCAGGTGCGTGAACTGGCCACGGGACGCCGGCGCCCCGCCTAGCGAGCCGATTACGAAAACGAAAGGCAGTCGCCGCGACCTCTCCGAGGGGCCGCGGTGCTCTGTATAATCGGCAGGAGGTGACTGCTCCGGCATTGCGCTGAGACACGGCAAAAGGAGCACACCGGTGCGAGCGCCGATCCGTTCCCGCGCGAGCGGCCGCTCGAAAGGATCCGTTGTCACTCGATTCCAGCCGTGTTCATGAGCTGCCGCCCGACGAAGCGGTGCTTTACCACCGTCTTGACCCTGAGCGTCTGCCCCACCATATCGCCATCATCATGGACGGCAATGGCCGCTGGGCGGGGAAGCGCAGCCTGAAGCGATTCCTGGGACATCAGCAGGGTGCGGAAGCCGTGCAGTACGTCGTGGAAACGGCATCGCGGATCGGGCTGCCGTGGCTGACACTTTATGCGTTTTCGCTGGAGAACAATCTCAAGCGGCCCCGGACGGAAGTGAACTTCCTGATGCGGCTGCTCCGGACCTACCTGACGAACAACGTCCAGCGCATGAATGACAACAATGTGCGCATCCGCTACATTGGCCGGACAGCGGAACTGCCGAGTGAAGTGCGGGAACGCATGGAGTGGGCTGCGGATGCGACCAGACGGAATACCGGCACGACGCTCACTCTGGCGCTTAATTATGGGGCGCGGTCCGAACTGACGGACGCATTCCGCGGCCTTTGCGAGGAAGTGCAGCGGAAGGGAATCTGCCTGGACGACATTGACGAGTCGGACATCCACCGGCACCTTTACACCGCTCATATGCCGGATCCGGATCTGCTGATCCGCACGTCAGGCGAGATGCGCATCTCGAATTTCCTGCTGTGGCAGATCGCGTACACGGAGATTTTTGTGACGAACCGGTTGTGGCCGGACTTCCGTGGCATCCACATGCTGGAGGCGATTGAGGATTACCAGCGCCGCGAACGCCGCTATGGAGGGCTGAACGACGGCTCCGAGTCAGACGACGTGGAGATCTTGCCTGCCAATCAGCTGGTTGCCGGCCGGTAAACGGGAATCCAGACAGAAAAGGCGCTTCGCTCGAGCGAAGCGCTTTTTTCCATTTGCGCTGAACGGTTTCTATTCGCGGGCTGGTCCCTGAGGGGCGACCAGAACCCTCTCCGGAGCGTCGACCTTCACCCCTGAATCGCTGGTCTTCACCTTCAGGTTCTCTATCTCGGGTTTATTCACCGATGCGGTGAACTGCAGTTCGTACTGATTGTTGAACCTGCGATTCAGGTCGTCGAAATAGGGCTGGAAGGAGACGGGATTGCCGATGCCCTCCCAGTAGCTCTTGCCGCCGGTGGCCTGATCCAGCTGCAGCAGCAGATTCTGGCCGGCGTTGTTCTCATACCAGCTGCGATCAGCGCGGCCGTTGCTGAGCCAGTAGATCGAGTACACCACCAGATGGGCGCGGATCGAATCGTTGATGGCGGCCTGAACGTATGGATCCTCGGGGTCGTAGCGGCGTTCGTACTCATCCACGCCGTCGGTGATCATCAGCACTTCCCGGCGAGCATTCAGATCGTCCGATGGCCAGTGCTTTGCCAGATCGGAGAGACAGAAATAGGGGCTTGCGGAGCTGCCGGGAACGCCGATCGGCACGTGAAGACCCTGAATGGCCCTGGCATGGTCGGCAGTCAGGGGGCCGGCCAGCGCGGCACGTCCATTTTCCATGTAGGCGAAGGCGACTTTGACATTTGGCGGCAGGGTTGAAGCGAAGTGCTGGAGTTCGCCCATCTGCCGGCCAAGGCTGGTGTGCGCGCCGCTATCGATCAGGATCACGAATTCGATGTCGGACTGCGAGCCGCGCAGCGGCTGCCAGTTGCTGATCGGAGTTTGTTTCCCGTTCAGTTCGACTTTCAGGGTCTGCTGCGACACATCGGCTGTCGGCTGCTTGTCGCTTTTAGGCAACACAGTAACGACAGCCTTCCCGGCGCCGGGTGCGTCGCTTTGGGCAACCGCGGCCAGCGGCAGTGTGCAGAATCCAGCAACGATGGCTGGAAGAAGGATGGACTTGTACTTCATGAAATCCTTTCGGTCCGGCCTATGCAAACCGGACACAACAAACGGAATCCGCACGCGCGAACGCACGGCTGGGGAGGCTCGGATGCCCAATTCTGGGGCGCACGAGATTGCCTCCCTCAGTTCGTTAGATGGTCCGGTGCGAAAAGCGTCTCAAATGGCCGCGAATCAGCGTGCCGGCGGCGCGCCGCGGTGAAACGCGACGCAGTCCCGGCCGGAGCACAACTGGAAGCCATGTCCGGAGCTGCTTTCTATGATCTGCAGCGGCACGGGCCGCGCCATTTGCGATTCGCGGCTGCCCTCGGCCTCGAACACGTCGTGGGCGCCAATATCCGTGATCACAAATCGGCCTGCGACAAAGCCAAAGCCATACGCGCCGGGAGAAAGCCGGTGGGTACCGAACTCCAGAGAAGTCTCCGTAAGCAGGTAGCCCTGATATTTCTGCTGCACTTCACTGGAATATCCGGAGGTGTCCACCAGAACGGCCAGCGCATACGCGCCATCGGCAAAGTGAACGCCGGCAGAATTACGAAGCTGGGTGCTCGCGGATTTGCCGTCATAGTACACAGCGTCCGGCAGGAGTTTGGCCGCCTCTGACGCGTGAAGAACCGTTGTGGCTCCGTTGGCCTGCGCTGAACCGCGAACCGGCAGCGACAGCAGAATCGCGGCAACGGCAGAGCAAAGGGCCAAACGACGTTGGAATTGCTTCATGAGTGTGCCTCGTTACGACTCGGAGTATAGCGCGAGCGCGCTGGGGTCACCGTTCCTGATCTGGTACTGGAACGGGTCGCCGGTTGGAGCACAAAGACCGTGCCCTTTAGTATCGAATGCGGATGGCGAAGAAACCGAACCTGCAAAATCGCCGCTGGACTGCGTTGCGGAGCGCCATGCGCGCGGCAGAGGTCGAAGCTCTGCTGGTGACGCATTTGCCCGACGTGCGCTGGCTCTGCGGTTTCACCGGATCCAATGCCGCGCT
>DATGJK010000273.1:0-13272 GCA_035295245.1 Acidobacteriaceae bacterium | reverse complement strand
AATTCCGCGCCTGCACAATCCTCCCCAGCGACTGCCGCCGCGCGCGCTGCTGCCAATGTCGAGGGAGTCACGCCCGCGGCCATTCCCGTGCCGGCAACGGCGGCTGCCGCGCCGCGTCCATCCGGACCGATCACCTTCATCGACGTGTCCGCGCAGGCCGGCATTCCTTTCCGCCACAACAACGGCGGCTTCGGCCAGAAATACCTGCCGGAGACGATGGGCTCCGGCGTCTGCGTGATCGACTATGACAACGACGGATGGCCCGACCTGTTCTTCGTCAACGGGACGGATTGGCCGGGACACAAAACCCACCACACTACGCCCGCGCTCTACCACAACAACCACGACGGCGCCTTCATAGACGTGACCCGCGAGGCCGGGCTTGCCGTCGAAATGTACGGGATGGGCTGCACGGTCGGCGATTACGACAATGACGGCCACGACGATCTGTACGTCACCGCGATTGGCGGCAGCCATCTCTTTCACAACCTCGGCAACGGACACTTTGCCGATGTAACGACACGCGCCGGAGTCGCCGACTCCGGATTTCCCGCGAGCGCGGTGTGGTTCGACTACGACCACGACGGGCGGCTCGATCTGTACGTGGCCCATTACGTCGAGTGGACGGCCGCGACGGATCAGTTCTGCTCGCTCGACGGCACACACAAGTCTTACTGCACGCCGGAGCGCTACAAAGGCGAAAGCGCGCGCCTGTATCGCAATCTCGGCAACGGACGCTTTGAAGACGTGACGAAGAAGGCCGGCCTCTACGATGCGACGAGCAAGTCGCTCGGCATTGCGCTGCTGGACCTGGACAACGACGGTTGGCTCAGCCTGTTCGTCACCAACGACACGCAACCCAACAAGCTCTGGAAGAACAACCACAACGGCACGTTCACCGATCAGGGATTCGCTGCCGGAGTCGCCTACAATGACGCGGGCAAGGCGCGCGCGGGCATGGGGACGGATGCCGCCGACTACGACGGCTCCGGACGGCAGAGCATCGCCATCGGGAACTTCACCAACGAGAGCCTGTCGCTCTACCAAAATCAGGGCGGCGGGTTGTTTCTCGATCAGGCGATTCCTTCCGGCATTGCCGAACCTTCGTCGCGTGTGCTCACGTTCGGTCTGATCTTCTTCGACTACGACCTCGACGGCTTGCCGGATATCTTTGCCGCCGATGGCCATGTCGCCGACGACATCAGCGTGCTCCAGCCTTCGCTGCACTATGCGGAACCGGCGCTCTTATTCCGTAACCGCGGCGGTGGCAAATTCGACAGCGTTTCGGATCGCGTTGGCGCGGCGCTCGAGAAGCCGGTGGTTGCCCGCGGCGCGGCGTATCTGGACTACGACAACGACGGGGACCTCGACATCGCGATCAACGTGAACAACGGTCCGGCGCGCCTGCTGCGCAACGAGAACGGCAACAAAAACGACATGCTGCGGATCAGGCTGGTCGGCACGCAGTCGAATCGCGATGCCATCGGCGCCCGCGTCACGGTCTCCGGTGCGGGGCTCCCGCGCCAGGTGGAGTGGGTGAAGACGGGGTCGAGCTACCTGTCACAAAGCGAGTTCCCGCTCACATTTGGGTTGGGTAAACCGTCGCCGGGAAGGACGGTGAACATCGAAATCGCCTGGCCCAGCGGCCGCAAAGAATCGCTGCAGCGTGTGGCCGCGGACCAGTTCATCACGGTGCAGGAAGGCAAGGGCATCGTGACTGCTCATCCCATCGACTTCACGCCGAAAATGGCTGCTTCACGCTGAGAGCAGAATCGCATCCGCGATGGCGGCGGCTTCGACCGCCGGGCGCACGTCGTGCACGCGAACGATGGAGGCTCCGGCGAGGATGGCAGCCGTGGTGGCGGCCAGCGTCGCGTGGCTGCGGGCATGCATGGGAACTTCGGCTCCGGTGATTGCGGAGAGCGTCCGCGCCAGAAACGATTTGCGTGAGATGCCTGCCAGCAGCGGCTGGCCGAGGCTCAGCAGCTCGTCGAGATGCGCAAGCAGCGGGTAATTATTGTCGTAGGCTTTGCCAAAACCATAGCCGGGATCGAGCACGATGCGCGCGCGCTCCAGGCCGGCGGCAAGAGCATTGTCCAGAGCGCTGCTGAGGCCGCAGCGGACGAGAGGCACTACTTCGTCGTCGTTGAGGCGCGGCTGCGTGCGCCATTCGTGCGGACGCCCGCGCGTGTGCATCAGTACGACGCCGCAGCGCAGGCGCGCGCAGGCGGCAGCCATTTCCGGATCCCAGGCAAAGGCGCTCACGTCGTTCACGATCTCAGCGCCGGCAAGGATCGCAGCTTCGGCGGTCACGGATTTATAGGTATCAATCGAGACGAGGGCGTCCGGGCGCGCGCGCAGGATGCCTTCGATCACAGGAATGACGCGGTCGCGCTCGACTTCGGGCTCGAGGAGCGCTGCGCCGGGGCGCGTGGATTCGCCGCCAACATCGACGATGTCCGCGCCAGCATCGAGCATCTCCAGCGCGTGCTCGATGGCTGCCTCAGGCTCGGAGAACATGCCGCCATCAGAGAACGAGTCGGGCGTCACGTTGAGGATACCCATGATCAGCGTGCGCTGCCCCAGCTCCAGCTGACGCGTGCGCAGGTGCCAGGTGGCGGCGGGCCGCCGAACAAATGCCATGGTCACGATGCTACACTCCAGAAAACTTCAGGAGCCACGACTCTCGACGCATGAAATCCCTGCGGATGTGCCTGCTGATTCTCTCGCTCGCCGCACTCCCGGCTGCAGGCGCGAAACGCCATGCTCGTCCGCGGCCGCATCGTCCTGTACCGATCGAGCAGGCAGTCCGCAGCATCCTGAGCGATCCGGCGGTTTCGCGCGCGCACTGGGGTATTTCGGTGATAACGCCGGAGGGGCACAGCGTGTTCGCGCTGAACGACGGCCAGTTCTTTGTGCCGGCATCGAACGCCAAGCTGTTTACGACGGCGGCAACGCTGGCGCTGCTGCCCGCGAACGCGACGTGGACGACGAACGTGGTCACCTCGGGCACTTTGACAGCGGACGGCACCCTGACCGGCGATGTGCGCCTGCTGGGTGCGGGCGATCCAACGCTCTCGGGACGCAGCTATCCGTGGAGCGGGAAGACGGAGCGGCCGAATCCGCCGCTGCAGGCGCTGGAAAGCCTGGCGGATCAGATCGTCGCGGCCGGAGTGCACCGCATCAACGGCAACGTGATCGGCGACGACTCATGGTTTCCCTACGAGCGCTACGGCGAAAACTGGGGCTGGGACGATCTGCAGTGGGAGTACGGCGCGCCGGTGTCGGCGCTGACCGTCAACGACAACGTCATCTACCTAAACGTGGTGCCGCAGGCAGGAGCAACGCCGGCGGCGGTGCCCAATCCGACGATTGCGCCGACGAATGCGCCGCCAGCGCCAACGGTGGTCACGTGGAATCCTGACGTCCCTTACTACACGCTGGAAAATTCGCTGACGCTGGCAGCGCCGGGCGTGCAGGCGCACTCCGGCATCGATCGCGCGCTGGGCAGCAAGATGATTCGCCTCTTCGGCGCGATTACGCCGAACGGCATGCACGAGGCGCTGGCCATCGAAGATCCGGCGGAGTTTGCGGCGACGGCTCTGCGGCAGATGCTGCTGGCGCGCGGCGTCTCTGTAACCGGCACCGCACAAGCGTGGCATCGCCTGCCCGTCGACACGGAGGAGTATCGCAACGAAGTGGGTCAGCCCGTGGTGCTGCGGCAGCTGAACGTCACGACGATTGCGCCTCCGGTGACCGGGCTGCGCGTGCTGGCGACGCATGTGTCTCCGGCGCTGAGCGAGGACGTGACGGTGACGAACAAAATAAGCCAGAATCTGCACGCCGAGCTGTATCTGCGCCTGCTGGGGCGGCTCGAGGCCGATGATGGCTCCATTGCGCAGGGAGCGCGCGTGGTGCGGCAGTTCCTCATCAGCGCCGGAGTCGATCCCGGAGACTTTTTATTTTTCGACGGATCGGGCATGTCGGGCGACGACCTGATCACGCCGCGCGCCGCCACCACGCTGATGGCGTATGCGGCGCGGCAGCCCTGGGGAGCGCTCTACCGTTCGTCGCTGCCGATTGGGGGCGTGGACGGCAGCCTGGCGGGGCGCTTCAACGGTCCGATGAAGGGCCGAGTCTTCGCGAAGACCGGCACCCTGGCCGAGGTGAACTCACTGACCGGGTATCTGACGGCGAGAAGCGGACGCACGCTGGTTTTCTCGATCCTGAGCAACGACCACGATCCGACCGGCGACGCGTGCCGGAACGCGATGGATCGCATTGTGACGGCCATCGCGGACGCGCAGTGAAGCAGCGGTTAGGGTATAGGGTGTAGGGGTTAGGGTTCAGGATGCGAACGAAACACCTTCTGCTTCGCGTTATAGCTTTCTGCGTGGCCGTGCTAGCCCTGGGCTGCGGGCCATCGCTGGGGCCCTCGAAGCCGGTGAGCGAACTCACGCCGCTGGAGCAGCAGGGGCGGGCGATCTACGAGCAGGATTGCGCGAGCTGCCACTATGCCAATCACACCGGCGATCTGCACGGGCCGAGCCTGTTCGGCATGTACCGCAAAAAGTTTCTGCCCAGCGGCGCACCGGCCAACGATGAGCGCGTGACGCCGGTGATTCTGCGGGGGCGCAACATGATGCCGGGCTACGCCAATCAGCTTGACGGCCAGCAACTGCAGGCGCTGCTGGCTTATCTTCATACTTTATGAACGAAGAAGACAGGCCGCTGCCCGGTGTCTCGGCGATCGGCCTCTACATGTTTCTGCTGTGCCTGATGTGGCTGCTGGCGGTGAGCCGGCATCAGTTGCCGATGGCGGGGCTCATCTTTGCGGCGGCTTTTGCGATGGCCGGGCAGGGGCTGCTGCGGCAAAAGCGCTGGGGATGGGCGATGACGCTGGCCGCGATTTTTTTATCCATGGTGCACAGCCTGTGGCTGGTCGCGGAGTATCACAAGTTGCTGATGCTGGCGCTGGCGGCGTTCGACATGATGCTGTTTCTGTACCTGATTCGGCCCGAGGTGCGGGAGCGACTGCGCTAAAGCGGATACTGCACGCCGGTGAGTTGCTCGGAGACTTGCCACAGCTTCGCGGCAAGCACCTCGTCGTAAGCCTGCTGCTCCGCCCGGACTTCGACGGGGTAGCCGCGCATTTCGCGAAAGCCATGGGGGCCGTAATAATGACCGCCCTTCACTGCGGCACTCGTCGCCGCGTACAGCAGAGGCCAGGAGCCCTGCGCGGCTGACTGCGATGTGAGCGCGATGAACGGCGGGATGATCTTCGCCAGCAGACCGCCGCCGGAACCCGGTCCCGCGGCGAAGAGGTTGGTGTTCGACACGCCGGGGTGCACGACGATGCTGGCCGCCGGAGCCTGCGCGCGCTCGAGCCGCCGTTCCAGTTCGAATCCGAAGAGCAGGTTCGCCAGCTTGCTGCGCCGGTACGCCGGCCACGGAACGTAGCGGCGCTCCCACTGCAGGTCGCTGAAGTCCATGGTCGCGCCGCGATGCGCAATGGAGCTGACGGTGATGATGCGGGCGGGCGCGGGTTTCGGCTGATTGCCGGGACGGAGCAGCGCGGGCAGCAACAGCCCGGTGAGCGCGAAGTGGCCGAGGTGATTCGTGCCGAACTGCAGCTCGAATCCCTGCGCCGTGGCGCGGCGCTGCGGCAGGGCCATGACGCCGGCATTGTTGATGAGCAGATCGAGGCTCCTGCCGGAGGCAAGGAACGCTCCGGCGGCGGCGCGGACTGAATCGAGGTTGGCGAGGTCGAGGTCGGCGATCTCCGCGTCGGCGTGCGGCACGGCGGCGAGAATCCGGCTGCGCGCAGCTTCGGCCTTGCTTCGTCCGCGGCAGGCGAGGATCACCGCGCATCCGGCGCGCGCCAGCTCCAGTGCAGCATGAAAGCCGATGCCGCTGTTCGCGCCGGTAATGTAGGCGAGCCTGCCGGATTGCGGCGGCATGGCTGCGGGGGTCCAGCGCTCGGAGGTCAGACGGTGGCCTCGCGTATTTCGCCGAGCACCACGCGCGCTGTCATCTTGTTGTGGCCGCGGTAGAAGGTGATGGTGAGCGTGTCGCCGGGCTGATGCTCGTTCATGATGTCCGACAGCTCCTGCGCATTCGTCACCGGCTGGCCGTCGACGGAGACGATCAGGTCGCCGCCGATGGAGATCTGCATGTTGCCGAGATAGGCAGTCTGGTTGCCGCCGCGCAAACCGGCGCGATCCGCCGCGCCACCCGGCACGGTGCTTTCAATCAGCAGGCCGGAGCTGGCCGGCAGGCCCATTTGCTGGGCGAGGTCCGGCCCGATGGCCAGAGTGCTGATGCCCAGCGAGGGGCGGCGCGCGTGGCCGTATTTCTGGAAATCGTTGAGGACGGCTTTGGCGGTATCGATGGGGATGGCAAAACCGATGCCGGCATTTTGCTCGGCGCCGTTCTGCGCAATCATCGAGTTGATGCCGATGACCTCGCCGTGCGAGTTGAGCAGCGGGCCGCCGGAGTTGCCGGGGTTGATCGCCGCATCGGTCTGGATGGCGTTCTCAATCGGCGCTCCCTCGGGGCCTCCCTTGACCGAGCGGATGGCGCTGATGATGCCCGACGTCATGGTGCCGGAAAGGCCAAAGGGATTGCCGATGGCATAGACCTGCTGGCCGACCTGCAGATTGTGCGAGGAGGCGAGCACGGCCGGCTCAAGATTCGGAGCGTCGATCTGCAGCAGCGCCAGGTCGTGCACGCGGTCCTTGCCCAGCACCTGGGCGCGATAGCGATGCTTGTCGTAGGTCTGGACCTCGATGTCGCGCGCATTCTCGATGACGTGGAAATTCGTAAGGATGTGGCCCTGCTTGTCGAGGATGAACCCTGAGCCTTGTCCCTGGGCGGGGACAAATCCGTAGAAGAAGTCGAGCGTCACCGTGGTGGAGGTGATGTTCACCACCGACGGCACCACCCGCTTGTAGACAGCGATGTTGTTCAGCTCGGCGTTGTTGTACTCGGGCTCGGCCTGCGCCTGGGTGAGCGTGAGCGGCGAGCGTCCGCCGCTGCCGATGCTCCGGAAATTGACGTGGGTGGTGAGATACCAAAAGCCCCCGACAAGAATGAGGACAAGAAAAACTCTGCGGAAGTTCATAGCGTTCGTTTGATGCCGGCCCCGGAACGACACAACTGCCCCAGGCCGCGGCTTACTCTTCAATTGTAATGACTGGTCTCCGGACCGGGTCGCGTGAGTTTTTGCCGGCTCCGATTGCTGGGCGGTGCGGCGACCTGGCGCTGGTCGCCCCAGGAAAACGTTCCTATTGCTTCCCAATAGATATCCGTGTACACTTTGCTCTATTGGTTAGCAATAGGAGCGGCGGGGATGGGCGACAAAGCGGACGTTTGGCAGGGAACGCTGGCCCTGATGGTTCTGCGGACGCTGGAAACCATGGGTCCGCAGCACGGGTATGGGCTCGCAAGGCGCATTGAGCAAACCAGCGGGGACGCTCTCGCGCTGAATTACGGCACGCTTTACCCGGCGCTGCTGAAGCTGGAGCAGGAAGGTTCCATCCGGTCGCGGTGGGGGAGCTCTGAGAACAATCGGCGCGCCAAGTTCTACGAGCTGACGAAAGCCGGGCAGCGGCGGCTGCGCGAAGCCGCGAACGAGTGGAAGCAAACCACGGAAATCCTCGCCCGGTTTTTGAGCGATTCCAGCAAGGCCTGACGGAGCGCGCCCATGAACAAGCTGCGAGCATTTTGGATTCGGCTCTTCAACACTCTGCGCGGGATGCCCGGCGACGATTTTGCCGACGAACTCGAGGCGCATCTCGCCATGGACATCGAGCAAGGTGTGCGGGAGGGACTTTCTCGCGAGGAAGCACGGCGACGGGCTCTGATCCGTTTTGGAGGAATCGCGCAGGCGCATGACGCGTATGGGGAGCGGCGCGGCCTGCCCGGGCTGGAGTCGATGCTGCGCGACCTTCGCTACAGCGTGCGCACTCTGGCGCGCAATCGGCTCGTAACGGCGGTTGCGATTCTGTCGATCGGGCTGGGCATTGGATCGAACACGACGATCTTTTCTCTCGTCAGCCGTTTCGTGCTGCGTCCGGCGCCGGTGGGCGATCCGGGCACATTGTTGTCGCTGCACATCATGCACGACAACGACAGGTGTTGTAACCAGTTTCCATGGCCGGTGTTCTCCGATGTGCGTGCCCAGGCCAACGTGTTTTCCGATGCCGCAGCTTATTACGATCTGCTCCCAGCCTCGATTGGCGGAGGGGCGGAACCGGAGCGTGTCTGGGGACAGGGCGTGACGCCCAACTTCTTCCAGGTGGCCGAGCTGCCGATGGTGTTGGGAACCGGCTTCTCGGATTCGGACGACAAGACGCCGGTCGTTGTCTTGAGCGAGCGATTGTGGAGACGCCGATTCAACAGCGACAAGGGCATCGCTGGGAAGACTGTGGCCCTCTCCGGACACTCCTTCACTGTGACGGGCATCGCGCCCGCGGACTTTCACAGCATCGACCAGATCATCAACGCGGAGTTCTGGGTTCCGCTCGGAATGACGCCACAACTTGCGGCCAGCCTGCCGCCCCACGATTCGCGCGAGTATCACTGGCTGTCGGTGATCGGCCGCGTTCGACCGGGGGTCAGCCGCAAGGATGTAACTGCGCAACTGAACACGATTGCCGATCGGCTGGGCGCCAGTTATCCGGCAACCGACAAGGGCAACCACTTTGTCTTTGAGCAGGCCGGCTCATTACCGCCGTTTATACGAAGCACGACGCTGCTATTTCTCAGCGCATTGTCCATTGTTGTTCTCCTGCTGCTGGCCATTGCGGGATTCAACGTCGCCAACCTGCTGTTTGCGCAGGCTCTGAACCGGCAACGCGAGATGGCGGTGCGGCTCGCTTTGGGCGCGACGCGCGGACGGTTACTGCGGCTGGTCCTGCTGGAGAGTCTGCTGCTGGGGCTGGGCGGCGGAGCACTGGGGGTGCTGCTTTCGCTGTGGTCGACGGCGGCGTTGTCGTCGCTTCGCTTGCCTGCGCCCATTCCGCTCAATCTCCACGTGAACATCGATGGCCGAACGCTGGCCTACACCTTCGTCCTCAGCGTGCTTTGCGGTCTGCTCCTGGGCCTCGCGCCCGCGTGGGCCGCTGCGCGTCCGCGGGTTGCCCATGCCCTGAAGGGCGAGGCTGGATTCGCGGCAGCCGGCCGCTGGTTCAGCGCGCGGAATGTCCTGGTCGTGGCGCAGGTGGCCATGGCCCTCGTGCTGCTTGCCGTAACGGGCCTCTTCCTGCGCAGTCTGGAGAGCGCGTCGGAGATCAGCCTCGGATTCAGGACGCAGGGCCTGATGCTGCTTTCCGTGGATCCGCGCCTGAACGGCTATTCGCCGGCGAAGATCAGCGCGTTTCTCGCGCAACTGCGCGAACGCGCGGCGGCATTGCCCGGCGTGGATGCCGCGGTCACGACGGACGTAGCTCTCCTTTCCGGCGGAAACCGCAGCGATGGATTTACGATCAGCGGGCACTCCGCGAAGGGCGATCCCTCGACGCTGGCCGATCTCTATATGGTGACGCCGGGTTATTTCGATGCGCTGGGCACGCCGATGCTGGCGGGAAGCGACTTCAGCCGGGAGACGGCCAACGGCCCGCGCGTCGCCGTGGTGAACAAGGTATTCGCCGACAGGTTGTTTGGCGGAGCGAATCCGATTGGTCAGCGAATCGAGGGCGGAAGCTGGACTTACCGGATCATTGGTGTGGTGGGAAATGCCAAGTCCCGCACCCTTGGCGAAGATACGCGTCCGATCCTCTACCGTTCGCTCGATCAAAGCATCACGGACGATCCGTCGATGATGGGCTACACGCTGATCGTGCATACGCGGGGCGATCCGAAGGGGCTCGCCGCCGCCCTGCGGCACGAAGTGTACAGACTCGATCCGGCCATGGCCGTCTACAACCTTGAAACGATGGAAGAGCACGTGCGCGCGGCCTACGTGCTGCCGCATGTCGCAGCAACGCTGTTTGGCGTTTTCGGTGCGATCGGCCTGGTGCTGGCAACGGTGGGTCTCTACGGCGTGATGAGCTTCGCAGTGACCAGGCGTACGCGAGAGATTGGCATCCGCATGGCGATGGGCGCACAGCCGGCAGCCGTATTGCGGCTGGTGCTGCGCCGGGGGATGGCGCTGACCTTCACGGCTCTGGCGCTTGGCTGGCCCGCGGCATGGATGCTGGCGAAGGTCGCATCCAGCTTTCTCTACGGCATCAGCCCGCATGACGCGGTCACGTTCACGCTGGTGCCGATCGCGCTGGCGCTGGTTGCGCTGGTCGCCGCCTGGATTCCTGCCCGGCGCGCCGCAGGCATCAACCCGACCCAGGCGTTGCGGATGGAATAAGCCGCGAACATCGAACCGATTGCCTACAGGCGGAGTTCCGCCACGACGCGGTCCACCTGACGGCGTGTGTCGTCGAGCGTGCCGGAGTTGTCGATGACGAAATCGCATTGGGGGATTTTGACCGAGTCGGGCAGCTGCGAAGCCATTCGTGCGCGGGCATCGCGCTCGGCGGCGGCGCGCTGGTCGGCTGTGGTCTCGGGCGGCAGGATGCGCGCGACGAAACGCCGGACCCTGACGTCCTCCGGCGCGGTGACCAGCACAATGCGATCGAAGCGCCTGCGCCATCCGGGCGCGGTGCCCGAGGCTTCCGCTTCGAAGATGAGCGCCGACTCGATCACGACAATGGCAGACGGATCGCGGGCGAGGATCTCCGACGTGCGCCGCTCCTGCTCGGCGATCACCGGCGGATGCACGATGCGCGTTAGTTCCTGCAGCCGGCCTTCGCCAAAGGAAAGGTCGGCGAGCCGCGCGCGATCGAGCGTACCGTCGGCGCGGACGACCGACGGTCCAAAATGCTCGACGATGGCCTGATAGACAGTGTGGCCGGGCTGCATGCATTCGCGCGCGATGCCGTCAGCTTCAAGCACCTGCATGCCGTGTTCGCGCAGCATGGCGGCCACAGTAGATTTGCCGCTGCCCAGACCGCCTGTAAGTCCCACGCGCACGACCTGTGTCTCCGCTGCGATTGTATGCCGCCGACGGGAAGGAACCGCGAGGCGTTCGCGCGCGTATCAGTGAGGGCGCTGGAAGGAATGAATGAATCGCCAGGCAATCGCGATCGCCACCAGCATGGCGGCGAAGATGACCGCGAGCATCAGACCCCAGGAAGGGCCCGAGCCGCGGTTTTCGGGGGAATCCTGCATGGATTCAGTGTACGTGCCGAAGGATGCACCGAAATCCGACAAAAGGGCTGCCGTAAATGCCTGCTATTCAAGCAGCAACACTAATTCCGCGGTTTGGTGTCTAACGGACTGAAGGGGGAGTTCAATCAGCAGCAGGATTCGACAGGAGACGACCATGGCAGACGACAGCAGAATCGAGAAGTTCGCGGCAGTAGAGCTGGCCGGACTCCGCACGGAGCTGCTCCAGTCGGGCATGGATTCCTTCCAGGCTGCGGAACTCCTGACGACCTTTCTTGCCGGCCGCGGCTATGGCGTGGACCCGACGCTGGCGCGCGATGCCGCCATGCGGCTGGAGAGCATGACCTGCTCGCTGGATTGCATCCAGAAGGAACTGGAGCGCGTCGCGTTCGTGATGTAGCGCAAAAGCCTCTGCGGCTGCCATAAGAGCGCAGCCGGGTAACACGCATTGTGTCAACTTCTGATGCGGGCCGTCCTTCGGGCGGTCCGTTTCTTTTTGAAGTGGCTGGTGCAACCGATGTGAGCGAATCGCCGGTTCCCGCGTCTACTATGACAATCGCTGCGCAACGGAGCCTGGTGATGATCCGCTTCCGAACTCTGCTCGCCCCGCTCGCTCTGCTCGTTCTTACGCCGGCCATGCACGGCCAGCTCGTTCTGCCCCGCCCGGGGGAGACGGCGCCGAGCTTCGAAGTCGCCACCATCAAGCCGTCCAGCCGCGATCTCGGCCGTTCCTTTCACACGCACATCTGGTGGAACGACAACACCTACAGCACCGAAAATACGACACTGGGCGATCTGATCCGCAACGCCTTCCATATCTCCAGTACGCAGCTGAGCGGCGGCTCCGATGACCTGCTCAATTCCCGGTGGGATGTCAGCGCGAAGATGGGCGAAGAAGATTTTGCGCACATGCAGAAGCTTTCCCTCGACGATCGTGACCGCGTTCCCCACCTGATGCTGCAGGCGCTGCTCGCCGATCGCTTCGGTCTGAAGTTCCATACCGAAACCCGCGAGCTTCCGGTCTTCGAACTGGTCGTCGATAAGGGCGGCGCGAAGCTCCAACCCGTACCGGCTCCGGAAGCCGCGTCAGCCGCTGCGCCGAGCAAGGTTTCCGCCCCAGCGGAGGGATCGCCTGCCCCGACGGCGAGCGCGCCTCCCGGCAGCACCACGATGCGCATCGGCCTCCATCAGGCCAGCATGACCACCGACGGTGGGAGTGTCGCAGCCCTGGTCGCCACACTGGACCGGCAGTCGGAACTCGACGGCCGCACGATTGTCGATAAGACAGGCCTGACCGGCAGATACAGCTACTCGCTGCATTGGTCGCCGCAGCGCCTGAATGCTCAGCCCGATCCCGAGGCCGATGGACCTCCGCTCTTCACCGCGCTCCGGGAACAACTCGGTCTCAGGCTGGAACCTGCGAAAGCGCCGGTGCAGATTGTGGTCATCGATGCGATTGCGAATCCCACACCCAATTAGGAAGCCGCTACACCCGAAGCATCAAACCCGATAACCTACTAACACGATGCGCCCATCGCACCCTGACCGCGCGGCCTTTCTGCGCCTCGCCCGCACCCATACGCTGGTCCCGCTGTACCGCACGCTGACGGCGGACCTGGAAACGCCGGTCTCGGCTTTTCTCCGCATCGCGGCGAGCGAACCGGAGTGCTTCCTGCTCGAATCCGTTGAAGGCGGCGAGCATCTGGGACGCTACACCTATATCGGCATCCGGCCCAGCCGTCGCATCGTTTCGCACGGAACAGAGATTGAGATCACGGAGCATGGCCGCACACGGCAGGTGACAGGCGATGTGTTCGCGCTGCTCCGCGAAGCTCTTGAAGGCCACACCGCTGCGCGCATCCCTGGCCTGCCGCCGTTTACCGCAGGCGCTGTCGGATTTCTTTCCTATGATGTGGTGCGGCAGATCGAGCGCCTCCCCGACGACACCGTCGACGACCTGGGGCTGCCGGACGCCTGCCTGATGTTCTTCGACGAGGTACTGGCCTTCGATCATGTGAAGAAGGAGATCCTGCTGGTTGTGACCGCCGA
>DATGJK010000272.1:0-14617 GCA_035295245.1 Acidobacteriaceae bacterium | reverse complement strand
CAGAAGGCTCGCGGCTACGATTTCGAATTCATCCTGAAACCGATTCATCCGCTGGAGCTGATCCAGCTGCTGCAGTTTGCGCTGTCTGAAAACAGCAGGTAGCGAATACCGACGAACTGGGCTGCTGATCCTCAGCCATTCCAGCCCAGAGAGCGAAGGAAGGCGCGGTCTTCCTCCGTCAGAAAAGCCGCGGCGAGCAGGTCGGGACGGTTACGGAGGGTCTTTTCCAGCGCACGCTGGCGCCGCCAGCGGCGGATGACCGCATGGTCTCCCTGAGCCAGCACTTCCGGGACGGCGAGACCACGAAACTCGGCGGGGCGGGTGTAGTGCGGATAGTCGAGGATGCCGCCGGCGCCGTGGGTGGAACGCGGCGGACCGTCGCGGCCTGAGGCGGCGCCAGGATCAGCCGGGCCGAAGCTCTCAAATTCGCTGGAAGCCTCATTGCCCAGTACGCCGGGGACGAGCCGGGCTGTAGCGTCGATGACGACTGCCGCGCCCAGTTCCCCGCCGGAGAGGACGTAGTCGCCAATGGACAGCTCGCGGTCGCAGAAAAGCTGGTTGACGCGCTCGTCCACACCTTCGTAGCGGCCGCAGATCAGGACAATGCGCTCCAGGCCGGCGAGATCCCGGGCCACGGCCTGGGTGAAGCGGGCTCCCTGGGCGGAGAGCAGGACCACCTGCTCATGGGCTGGATCTCGCTCAGTCCTGGCAGGCAGGCCGAGCGATTCAATGGCCTCGGCCAGGGGTTCGGGCTTCAGGACCATGCCCTCGCCTCCGCCAAAGGGGCGGTCGTCCACCGTGCGGTGGCGGTCGTGGGCGAAGGCGCGGAGGTCGTGGACCTGGACATCGACCAGGCCGGCAGCGATGGCCCGGCGCAGCACGCCGTGGGCGAGGACCGACGAGAAGAACTCCGGAAAGATGGTGATCAGGTCGAAGCGCATGATGCTGACGGGCCGCCGCCTCTCATTCTGTCATGCCGCGCCTGGCCAACCCTCGCATCGAACAGCGCGAGACTGGGGCACGCAACACACGCGCGCAGTAATGTAGCGTGGGATGAAGGCTGTTGCTATAATCCGCCCGCAAGGGTTTTGCCGAAATTCTGGCATACTCATACAGCGGTGCAAAATTGACTCGGAGCCCGGAGGGCATGTTGATGCAGGACGATTACAAACTGTATGCAAGCGCCGAGGGTGAATTCGAACCCGAAGCCGACGATGACATGGAAGAGCTCGAAGGCGGATTCGGGGAAGACGAAGAAGAAGAGGTGTCCACTTCTGTCTCCTCCGACGATGACGACATGGCCGACGAAACCGATGCTGGCCCGGTGACCGAGGCTCCCAGACCAGCAGCGAAGAAGCCAGCTGCGAAGAAAGCGCCGGCAAAGAAGGCTGCGAAAAAAGCTCCTGCGAAGAAAGCGGCAAAGAAGGCGCCTGCCAAAAAGGCCGCGAAGAAATCTTCAGCAAAGAAGAGCTCCGCGAAAAAGAGCTCAGCGAAGAAGGCGGCGAAGAAGTCTTCTGCGAAGAAATCTTCAAAGAAGGCCGCGAAGAAATCTTCAGCGAAGAAGAGTTCCGCGAAAAAGTCTTCGAAGAAGAGCTCGCGTCGCCGTTAGACGATGAACGAAGAGCCGCCCGCGCACAGTGCGCTGGCGGCTTTTTGTGTTTTGAACGGCGTTCCCTTGCGGCTCATGGCACCAGGGACTTCTTTCAACATGACGTAAGGGCAAGGTCAAGTGCGTCGACAAGCGGGCAGGACCATTACCCTCGGGCGAAGCGGTGACGCAGCGCGGACCAGACTGGATGTGCCGCAGAGACGGCGAGGCTCGCGAGAAGAACTCCGGCCAGTACGAACGGTGGACGCTCCGAACGCGGAAGCGAGTTCGCGTACCACAGCGCGGACGCACCCCCGGCGAACATTAGGCCTGCAATACAGCAGACCACAAGGGCGGCAGTTCGCGACCGGTTGCTGATCCAGGCGTTCGCGAGGGCGGCGAGAAGAGACAGGAAAAGCGCAGCCGTCGGAATGCGGACGAGAGCTTCGGAGGCCGATTCGAGTGCGTTTTGTACGAGGAATCCACCCGGGTCGCTCATGCCGCTTGCGGCAAACGCGTCTTGCAGCCACAGTTCTGCGCGGGACTCTGACAGCAGGCCGAAGATCAGGCCGGCGCAGAGCAGGACCAGAGTTCCCACCACTGCGCACCAGACGCCAGCAACGGATGCCAGCAGAAGCGACCCAGTCCGATGCGCGGCGGCCGAGCCAGTCGCGCTCAGCAGCGCAAGCGTCAGAAGCACCGGAGCGATGACAACAGCGAAGCTCCTGGACGCGACGAACAGTTCGACCACGTGGTTGGCGGCGAGTATCGCCCCCAACAGCAGACCGGCAATCGTGCCCAGACGAATCGCGAGGTGAAGCGCTGCGCTGCGGTGGTAGAGCGCGCCCGCCGCGGCAATCCCGCAGGTCAGCAGCAGCGCGACGTCCAGCCACAGCAGACGATTTCCGGCGCCCTCAAGGCTTGTGGGGCGGCGCGCGACACTGACCGCCATCAGCGCGAGCACAACCACCACGCCAGCAAGCAACGTGCTTTCGAGCAAGCGCCATCTGCGCATTGTGTGTGAGGTCTGCACGTTTCTAAACCCTGTCTTTCATCGAACACCTGGGCTTGCTGAGTGGTTGGGAACTCCCAAATCTACCAGAATGCGGCGCATGTCCTGATGGCCGCCGGGCCATTTGCCGGTGTCAATCTGGACACCTTCGACGGAAAAGGCAAAATGACGATCAGTGGAATGTCCAGCGTGAACGTCAGCGCCGGCACCGTGATTCACTGTGTGGCGCGGAAGCAATTCCCGCAGAACGAGGATTAAAGATTACGGCGTGGCCGGAGTCGCCCTCGATGGCCAGCATCCGGTAACCCCCATCACCCCCGCTCCCATTGCCGTAGTTTTCGTTCATTCATACCGGAGCGCCGTTAGCGGATCGATCTTCATCGCGCGACGCGCGGGGAGAAAAGCAGCCAGAGCGCTGACGACGATGATTCCCAGGAGCATCGCTGCGTAGTTGGCAAGGTTAGTGGGCTGGACCCCGTAGAGGAGGTGCGCGAGCAGCGGCGTCACCGCCAGACACAGCAGAGCTCCGGCAAGCACGCCGGGAACGATCCAGACGAATGCGTCGGCGAGGATCATCCGCAGAACCTGAGCCCGCGGCGCGCCGATGGCCATGCGAATTCCGATTTCTGTCGTGCGCTGGGCGACGGAGTACGACAGAACCGCGTAGATGCCGCTGGTCGCCAGCACGAGCGCAATGAGGGAGAGCAGGATCGCGAGAAGAGAGGCGAAGCGGCTCTCGGAGTGAGCGCGATCGACGAGCACCTGCATCGGCTCGACATGCGTGATGGGAATATCTTTGCTGACCGCTGAGACGGTGTTGCGGACTTCCGCCGCAAGGCTGGAATCAGTGCCCGAGGTACGGAGGACGAACGACATCGAAGGCCGCGGCGCGAGCGGATAGGGAACATAGATCTGCGGGCGAACGATCGCAGTGAGCGAGTGGTACTGCACATGATGGACGACGCCAACCACCACCGCCCAGTCGCGCTGGAACTGATAGAAACCCGGCGGCGAGTCGGAGAGGTTAATCTTCTGGCCGATGGAGCTCTGACCCGGCCAAAGTTGGCGCGCCAGAACATCGTCGATGATCGCGATGTGCTGATGCCGGGCGTCGTCCGAATCGGTGAAGTCGCGGCCCTCGAGAAGCGTGGCGCCGACGGCGGTGAAGTATCCGGGCAGAGTGGAGCGGTGATCGGCCATAACGGAAGTTTGCTCGGCCGCCGATGCTCCCTCGCGGTAGTAGTAGTCATACCAGTTGCCCGCATCGTCGAGCGGAAGATGCGAGATGGCGGACGCAGACTGCACGCCGGGCAGCGCGGCGAGCTTTTGCTGCAGGAGGTGCAGCGGGGCGTATCCCGGAACGGAGACGCGAAACGTGAAGACGTTACCGGCACGAAAGCCAGGGTCGGCATGCAGGATGTTGATGAACGTGCGCATGAGCAGGCCGGTGCAGGTGAGCAGCACGAAGGCGAGCGCGACTTCGGCAGAGACGAGGGCAGCAGTCCAGGGCCGCCGCGAACCGGCCGACTGGCGGCACGATTCGCGCAGGTCGCGGGTGAGGTCGATCCTGCGGATGGACAAAACAGGAGCCAGACCAAACAGGGCGCTGATGCCGAGCGCGACGGCGAAGGTGAACCCGAGCACGCGAGCGTCGAGCGGGACATGATCGAAGTTCACGAAGGAGGGCGGCCGCGCGGCAAGGATGGCGTGAATGGCGGCGTATCCGACGGCGAGCGCCGCGAGGCTGCCGAGCACTCCGAGTACCAGGCTTTCCGTGAGGAATTGGCGGGCCAGGCGGCCTCTGGAGGCGCCGAGTGCAGCGCGGATGGTGGTTTCGCGAAGGCGGCGCCGGGCGCGAGCCATCAGCAGGTTGGCCACATTGGCGCACCCAATGAGAAGCACCAGACCCACGCCACCAAACAGGCAAAGCAGCGTGGGCCGGACTTCACGAACCGTATCGGTCTGAAGGGGAATGACGGAGACAGTGAAGTTGCCCAGAGAAGCGCGTCCCCCCAGCTTGTTGATTTGGGCGGCGGCGGAGTCCATTTCAGACAGAGCGGCGGCGAGCGTGGCTCCGTTGCGGAGCCGGCCGACGACGTGCAGAAAACTCGGGCCGTCCGGCTGCCACGGTCCGACCGGAATGGACTCGAAGACCTCGACGTTGGGCGGAACGCTCGCATCGTCCGGAAAGATCAGGCGGAAATCAGCCGGGAGAACCCCGATGACCGTGGAACGATGGCGGCCAAAGCGCACGGAGCGCCCGATGATGGTCGGATCGGAACCAAAACGGCGGGCCCAGACCCCGTGAGTAAGAATGATGGTGCTCGGCGCGTTCTCCACGTCTTCTTCCGCACCGAAGAACCGTCCCAGCACCACTCGCGAGCAGAGAAGAGGCAGAAAATTCGACGTGACGTCAGCCACTTTGATCTGCTCGGCGGGGCCCTCGCCGGGCAGCGCGCCGTTGGTGACCCAGGTCCCGGCGAGCTGATCGAATTGGGTGGAGCGGCGGCGCAGTTCGAAGAGCTCAAAGGAAGAGAATGGAGCGCGCCCGGAATAGCCCAGGCCGGACCACAGTATCTCGAGACGATCCGCGTAGGGATAGGGCAGCGGCCGCAGTAGCACGGCGTTTACGAAGCTGAAGATTGCGGTATTTGCTCCGATCCCGACCGCCAGCGTCAGAATCACAAGCAGCGAGAAGGCCGGCGCTTTCGCCATCCCGCGCAACGCATAACGGAGGTCCTGCAGGAAGGTTTCGAATCTCGGGAATTGCCAGGACTCATAGGTTCGCTCCCGCACAACCGCCATGTTGCCAAACTGGCGTCGCGCCGCAGCACGAGCCTCCTCAGGCGCCATTCCGCGTTCCAGATTCTCTTCGATCATGAACCGGAGATGGGCGTCTATCTCCTCATCCAGTTCGCTCGCCAGGTTGCGCCTTTTCCCGAGCGCGCGTTCGATCTTCGACACCCATCGGCGCATGGCCTTATCCCTCCGGCGCCAGAATCTTCGCCATCGCAACCGTGAATCGCTGCCATTTCGACGTTGCCCTGAGAAGCTCCTTCCGCCCAGCCGGCGTGAGACTGTAATACCGCGCGCGGCGCCCGTTGGGCGACGTCTTCCACTGTCCGGCGATCCATTTCCGCTGGAGAAGACGCTGGAGCGCCGGGTACAACGAGCCGTTATCGACGAGAAATTCGTGGTCCGACTGCTGCTGCAGAAACTGCGAAATCCCGTAGGCGTGATTGGCCTCGAGCTTCAGGCTCTGGAGGATCAGCACCTCGAGGGTTCCCTGAAGCAGTCCAAGCTTCTCGTTATCCAGTAGATGCTCTACCGTAGACACGCTACTGGTCTACGCCTGGCAACAGGAAACTGTCAAATCACGAGCCGCCTTGTGCCCCGCCTGAGATCAGGACCGGATTCTGTGGCCCGGCGCGATTGCGAGCAATTCATCTTATAATTGGCCACCCGCACCATCGCCATGCCGATCATGCCCGGTACAACCCTGGGACCTTACAAACTGCTGGATCAGCTCGGCTCCGGCGGCATGGGCGTGGTCTATAAGGCGCGCGACAGCCGGCTCGAACGCTTCGTCGCCCTCAAGTTTCTGCCTCTTGAGATAGCGAGCGACCCGCAGGCTGTGAAGCGATTCCGCCGCGAGGCGAAAGCGGCCTCGGCTCTGAATCACCCGAATATCTGCACGATTTATGAAATCGGCGAGGCCGAGGGCCACGCGTTTATCGCGATGGAGTTCCTCGACGGCATGACGCTGCGCGAGCGGGTCGCTCAGGGCAGCATCAACATTCAAACGCTGGCCACCCTGGCGATCGAGATCGCCGACGCTCTCGACGCTGCGCATGCCGCAGGCATCATTCATCGCGATATAAAACCCGCCAACATTTTCATTACCAGCCGCGGCCATGCCAAAGTGCTGGATTTCGGTCTCGCCAAGGTCGCTGAAGAGGCTCACGCGCATGTGGCCGCGGACGCGAGCACGGTCGCCGCAGAGCATCTCACCAGCCCCGGCGCGACCATGGGCACCATCGCTTATATGTCGCCTGAGCAGGTGCTCGGCAGCGATGTGGATGCTCGCACGGACCTGTTTTCCTTCGGTGTCGTGCTCTATGAAATGGCGACCGGCGCATTACCTTTCCGCGGTCACAGCACGGGGCTGATTTTTGACGCCATTCTTCACGGCGCTCCGGTGCCGCCTGTTCGCCTCAATCCCGACCTGCCGGCTGCACTCGAAGCAGTGATCAACAAGGCGCTGGAGAAGGATCCCGACACGCGCTATCAGCACGCCTCGGAGATGCGCGCCGATTTGAAGCGTCTGCAGCGCGATACGAATCCTGTGAGCGTTGCGTCGGCCTCAGTTACATCTGACCAGCGTCCGGAGGCCGGGAGTGCACCCCGATCAGCCGGCCGAACAAAGAGGAGCCTCAAGTCAAGGCCGGATCGGCAGCATCGACGCATCTTTCCTGAGGCTGCGGGAGGGCTCGTCCTGCTGGCTGCGCTCGCCTGGCTGTTCCGTCCCGCGTTGCCCGCGCCCACGCTGTCCGACTACACGCAGCTCACCCACGACGCGATGCCCAAGGTCCTGATCGGAACGGATGGCCCGCGCCTCTATTTCGCGGAAGGAGGCCAGGTGTTGCAGTTGTCCACTGCTGGAGGCAACGCAGCTCCCGTGAACGTCGGTGTGCCGGGGTCGTCGATCTTCCATCTCTCCAGCATCTCGCCCGATGGATCAAAGCTGCTGACCGCGCAGGTCTCGGGCCTGAGCGATGCGAGCGCGCCGCTGTGGTCTGTGCCGACGCTGGGAGGCTCGCCGGTGCGACTGTCGGATATCCGGGGTATCTCCGGCGCGTGGTCGCCCGATAGTCAGAAGTTGGTTTACGTCGACGGGAATGCACTTTACCTCGCGAACGCAGACGGGACGGATTCACGTCTGCTGGCGAATTTGCCTGGTCCACTTGCCGGCCCGAATTCCGATACCTCTGAGGGTCAGAACGTCACAACGGCACCTGTATGGTCCCCGGACGGGCGGGCGATCGCGATGACGCTGGTCACTTCGAAGGCGCGAATCAACCAGCTTTGGGAGGTGGGGGCCGACGGAACGAACCTGCACGAGATGTTTCCTGGGTGGCATGCGGAGGCGGGCGCGTGCTGTGGTTTGTGGACCGCGGATGGAAGGTATTTCATCTTCGAATCGCAGGATCAAGTCTGGGCCGCGCGACAGACCGGTAACCTGCTGCATAAGGTGAGCCGGGAGCCGGTAGAACTGACCTCCGGAGCTGTCTCGTACAGCTATCCCGTCACCGACAGAGAAGGCAGGAAAATATTCGCGGTGGAGGGTATCCGGCGTGGCGAGCTCCAGCGCTACGACTCGGGAATTAAGCAGTTCGAGCCCTTTCTCAACGGCATTTCGGCACAGGACACTTCGTTCTCGAAGGATGGCCAGTGGGTCGCTTACGTCTCCTTCCCTGACGGCGCTCTCTGGCGGAGCAAACTCGACGGCAGCGAGAAGCTCCAGCTCAGCTATCCTCCCGTTTACGCCTTGAACACCAGTTGGTCGCCCGATGGAAAAATGATCGTGTATTTCGGCCTGGAGAAGGGTCATCCCGCGCGGCTGTACGAGGTGCCGGCTGCGGGAGGCCAGCCCGAGCCATTAATGCCGAACGGGAAAGGCAGCCAGAGTGACCCGAACTGGTCGCCCGCGGGCGACAGGCTGGTCTTTGGCGGAACCGGAGACGGAGGCGAAAACGGCATCCAAATTCTCGACCTCAAAACGCATCGCATCTCGGCTATCCCAGGCTCGAAAGGGATGTACAGTCCGCGCTGGTCGCCGGACGGAAAATACCTTTTAGCCCTTCCGGCTGATGAGAGCCGGATGATGTTCTTTGATTTCCAAACCGGGAAGTGGACAACATTGTACGACGGACTGGCTGCTTACCCTTCGTTCTCAGCCGACGGCCGCTACGTTTACTTCCTCCATTTGGCAAGCGACTCAGCCGTGGATCGCCTGTCGATCCCTTCGGGCAAGGTTGAGGAGGTTGTCAGTCTGAAGGGATTCCACTTCACCGGCTTCTATACGTTCTGGTTCGGACTCGGCCCCGGTGATTCGCCGTTGCTGCTCAAAGATGCCGGCACCCATGAAGTCGTTTCGATGAAGTGGAACTCTCCGTAAAGAGCAGTCGCCTCGGACATAGGCTCAGCGCGTCTCCTGCGGGCATGCAACAAAACAAGTCGGCCGCGCAATCCAGAGTGCGTGACGCCATCGCTGCCTCCCGAGTTGCGCATCTAATGCATTGGGCTTTCCGAGCGAGTATAAGGATCAGGTGACCAGAACTCAAAAACGCGGAGCGGCGATTTTGAACGAAGCTTCGCCCGCATTCATCGTGATGAGTCGGATTCTCATCGCGATGATTACTCTGTTGCTGGCCATCATTCCGTGGTCCGAACGCTATAGCATGCTGGACAGCTTTCCAAACGGTCAGGACACGGAGCTCAACCTCCTCGCTTTCCTCGTGGTTCTCGGCCTCATCCTGCTGATCGCCCGCTCCGGGAGGAAGCAGCTCAGGAGCTCTTTCGCGCTCACCCATCTGCTGCTTGGGATCTTGCGGCCGGCGCTGTCCTGCTTCCCGGAACGCGGGTACCGGCTGCCGCTTAGCGATGGAGATCACCCGCCGCACCCCGGCATATACAACCTCCCTCTGCAGATCTGATCCCGCCCCATCGATCATCGCAACGAGCACGCGCCGCATGCGCGAATGTTCCACCGCGCCGTGCGCGTCCTCCTCCAGCAGACCAGAACCGCCCCGGAGGGAGAAAAATCCGTGTCCATTCATCTTGTGAATCCAAGCGAGAGTTCGTTCGGAATTGCCGTCATTACGCCGCGATGGCTCTTTGTCCTTGCAGGTGCAACCCCGCAACGCTTCGGCGATCCGCATCTTGTCGACGAAACGCTGGAACAAATCGATCCTGAAACGATCCAGCCGGGAGACGTGGTTGGCATAGGCATTCACACTCTGAACGCCCTACGTGGCTACGAAGTTGGCCGTATCGCCCGCGCTCGCGGAGCATGGGTCATCTTCGGAGGCGTTCACGCATCGCTGTATCCGAACGAGCCTTTTGAGTTGGGCGCCGCCCACTCCGTGGTTCGTGGCGATGGCGACATCGCCTGGGGCCAGGCCCTGCAGGATTGCGCGGACCACCGTCTTAAACCTCAGTATGAAGGGGGCCGGCTCCCGGCGGATCAATTTGCAAGCGCACGCTGGGACCTGCTGCCCCGCGGCAACTACATGTGGGGCTCGGTCCAGACCACCCGCGGGTGCCCGAAGCACTGTTCATTCTGTTCTGTCTGGCGCACGGATGGCCAGAAACCGCGATTGCGTCCGTATGCTTCCGTGATCCGCGAGGTCGTCGAGCTGCGCCGCGGGGGCATCCGCTTCATGACGCTGGCAGACGACAATTTCTACCCCGTCAGCCTGAGAGATCTCCGCCTTGCCCGCGAGCAGAACAACCCGGAAAGGCTGGCCAATCTCGAGAGGATCCGGGAGGAAAAATTCCAGCTCATGCGGGAACTCGCTACAGTGCCGGACGTCGTCTTCTTCACCCAGATCACCATGGAGGCGGCCGAAGATCCCGAATACCTTGAAGCCATGCGGAAGGCTCATATTCTCGGTGCTCTCGTCGGCGTGGAAGCCGTCACCGCTGAGGGTCTGAAGGCTGTCTTTAAAGACTTCAACCTGTCCGGCGACAATCTCGTGCAGCGCCTCAAGACATTTCGACAGCACGGAGTCCACATCCTCGGCTCATTCATCTTCGGTCTCCCGACCGACAGGCCGGACACGTTCCGTGCCACGCAGGAGCTGGCCCAGAAAGCAGACATCGCTTTCGCTCAGTTCGTGATGCTCACTCCCCTGCCGGGAACGATTGATTTCCAGCGATGGGAAAAGGAGCAGGGAGACGACGCGCCGCGGGTCAACGGCATACCCGTGACGCGCTACTGGCTGATTCCGGCTCATCAGAGGCCGAAGATGATGATGCCTCATCCGTCGATGACGCCGGAGGATCTGCGGATTCGGACCCAGGGGGTATGGGACGCGTTCTACAGCCTGAGGTCCATCTGGAAACGGAGTTCGGTCACGCCCCACCTCCGCGCCCGGCTGGCGTTCGTGTTCGTCTCCAAACTGTACCGTCAGATGTACGCCAACACGGGCATCGCCACCGACAGCGCTCGCCGCACGAAGGCGAACCGCTGGGCTCGCTGGATTGCGGTGCCTTGCCACAGGCTCTTTCAGGCAAAGCCGATGCCTGAGCTCAGAATTTCTGAAAGTGGGACCGCCAGTCAGTGTGCCGTGCCCACGGGCTCGCAGAGCACGGGGCTGGTTGAGGAGATCAGATCCGCCGCGTCCCCGGCCGCTTAGCGGACTCGGCGCGGCACTACCGGCCACGTTTGCTGCGCCCCCCGATGCGGCCGGCTCCGATCTCGCATCACGACAGAATTCGATCGCCGTGGGCCGGCGGAGAAGAGATAACCAGGAAGCGCACGTCGGCAGCGGAGTCGTTGATCGCCTGGTGCCGCTGCCCGGGTGCGATCTCGATTCCCTCCCCCGCGCGCAGGAGATGGAACCCGCCATCAATTTCCATTGTGAGCTGGCCTTCGAGCACGTAAAAGAACTGCCGCGCTTTCGCATGACGATGGCGCTGCTCCCTTGCGCCGGTCGGCATCTGCTCCTCGATCACGCTGAGCGATTCGTGTCGGACCAGATGCCAGCCGTCGCACCCGTCGCCCCAGACGTAGTGCCCGGCGGTTTGCCTGCTGGTGGGCTCGTTCACAGCGGAATGTTCCCGTGCTTCTTCGGCGGATTGCGGTCGCGCTTGCCGTCGAGCATCTCGAGTGCGGAGATGAGTTTTTTCCGTGTCTCACGCGGCAGAATGACGGCGTCCACGTAACCGCGCTCGGCGGCAATATAAGGATTCGCGAACTGCTCGCGGAACTCATGCACCCGAGCGGCTCGCGCTTCGGCGAGAACCTCGTGCCGGCGCTGCTCGCTCAGCGGACCTTCGCGGGCTTCCGCCTGGCGAACCGCTTCGGCCAGTTCGCGGCCGTAGACGATGTTGACCGCGCCTTCCGGCCCCATGACGGCGATTTCCGCAGTGGGCCATGCGAGGTTCACGTCGGTGCGAATGTGCTTCGAGCTCATGACGCAGTAGGCGCCGCCGTAGGCCTTGCGTGTGATGACCAGCAGCTTGGGCACCGTCGCTTCGGCAAAAGCATAGAGCAGTTTCGCGCCATGGCGGATGATGCCGCCGTACTCCTGCTGCGTTCCCGGCAGAAATCCGGGCACGTCTTCAAGGGTGATGAGCGGGATATTGAACGCGTCGCAGAAGCGAACGAAGCGCGCGCCCTTGACGCTGGCATTGATGTCGAGCACGCCGGCCAGCACCGCCGGCTGGTTGGCCACGACGCCCACGGACCGGCCGTTCATGCGGGCAAAGCCGACAACGATGTTGCGGGCGAAATGCTCGTGGACCTCGAAGAAGTAGCCATCGTCGACAACGCGGGTGATGACATCCTTGATGTCGTAGGGCTGGCTCGATTCCGACGGGACAATCTGATCCAGCTCCCAGTCCTCGCGGTCGACCGGATCGTTACAGCTGCGGCGCGGAGGGTCATCGAGATTGTTTGACGGCAGGAAGCTCAGCAGCTCGCGGATCATCACCAGGCACTCGGCATCGTCGTGCGCCATGAAGTGCGCAACGCCGGAGACCTCGTTGTGGGTAGTTGCGCCGCCCAGCTCTTCTTTCGTGACTTCCTCGTGCGTGACGGTCTTGATGACGTCCGGGCCGGTGACGAACATGTAGGAGGTTTTGTCGACCATCAGCGTGAAGTCGGTGATCGCCGGTGAATAGACCGCGCCCCCGGCGCATGGCCCGAGTATGGCGGAAATCTGCGGGATGACGCCGCTGGCGAGGGTGTTGCGCAGGAAGATATCCGCGTATCCGGCAAGAGAGACCACGCCCTCCTGGATGCGCGCGCCCCCGGAGTCGTTCAGCCCGACAACGGGCGCTCCGACGCGCATCGCGGTATCCATGATTTTGACAATCTTGGCGGCGTTGGCCTCGGACAGCGATCCGCCAAACACCGTGAAATCCTGCGCGAAGACAAAGACGGTGCGCCCGTCGATGCGTCCGTAGCCGGTGACGAATCCGTCGCCGGGGATGCGCTTTTCAGCCATGCCGAAGTCGGTGCAGCGATGTTCGACAAAGCGGTCGGTCTCTTCGAAGGTGCCCTCGTCGAGCAGCAGCTCGATGCGCTCCCGGGCCCCGAGCTTGCCCTCCCGGTGCTGGCGCTCCCGGCGTTCGCGCCCGCCCCCGGCCTCCGCCTGCTGGTTGCGGCGCTCCAGCTCGTCCAACAGATGCTTTTCCATTCGAGGGGATTATAGCGAGTGATCCGAATCGCTATGCCAGGCAGGCTGCTGTTGATGAGGCACAAAAGTTTGATCATCCCCCGTTCCGGTGATCCACAGCGCCTTGCGGCGCGCTACAATTTGGCCGAAAAATTCGAAGGGGTTGCACGCCATGAAAGTTTCCCCATTTCCTGTCTTCGCGGCGGCGGCTTTGTTCTGCGCGACGCTTCTGCTGCCGGTTCCGGTCCAGGCCCAAATCGATCACCTGCCCGCCCTCGGTTCTCCCGCTCCGGATGCTCTGATTGCAGCCGACAAAAAGGACAAGCTGTGCCGCACCGGCCCGGATCATCGCGATCCGTGCGCCGAGGTGCAAATCAACAAGATCAGGTACACGATTGCGTGGAATGCGCAGACCAGGAACGTGACCTACATCTTCACCGACGATCGCAACCTGGTAACGGACAGCGGTCTCTCGGTCGGCGGCACCTGCCTGGTGACCGGGTCTCCGGATGACGCCGGCACTGTTTCCTATATGAAGTGGCTGATCGATCCGCGCTGGAAGGGCGTGAACCCGAAGTCCGGCGATGACGCCGT
This sequence comes from Acidobacteriaceae bacterium, assembly GCA_035295245.1. Classification (GTDB taxonomy): domain Bacteria; phylum Acidobacteriota; class Terriglobia; order Terriglobales; family Acidobacteriaceae; genus Palsa-343. The sequence goes on along the minus strand of DATGJK010000272.1, from coordinate 1,017 downwards.
CTGGTACGCCGCGCTCCACAAGGACGACTTCGATCCGCACTATGGGAACATCGTCGGATTCGTGCAGAGCCAGTACATCGAGCTGAGGAAGTAGCCTCACTCGCAGCGGCTCGCTTCAGAGCGGGCGTGTAGCTCTGCGCGGCTGAACTCGGTCGCCGAACCGCACCTCTGCGCCTGGTCCGGTTACCATGTTCGGTGATGTCCCAGGAATCCGTCGCCCACACGATTGAAGCGCTGCGCGAGAAGATTCGCCATCACGAGCACCTCTATTACGTGCTCGATTCGCCGGCCATTTCCGATGCCGAGTTCGATGACCTGATGCGCCAGCTGCAGCGGCTGGAATCGGAGCATCCGGATCTGATCACGCCTGACTCGCCGACCCAGCGCGTGGGCGGCAAGCCGAAGGAAGGCTTCCCGAAAGTTGCGCACTCGCGGCCCATGCTCTCGCTCGACAACGTGACCAGCGAGGAGGAACTGCGCGACTGGGATCGCCGCGTGCGGCAGCTGGCCGGCGAGGGCGCGGAGATCAGCTACGTCTGCGAGCAGAAGATGGACGGCGTCTCCATGGCGCTGCAGTATCGCGGCGGAGCCGGCGGCACGGCCCACCTGCAGCGCGGCCTGACGCGCGGCGACGGAACGACGGGCGAAGACGTCACGACCAACATCCGCACCATCCGTTCCATCCCGCTCTCGGTAGCGGCACCGAAACTCCAGAAGGCGAAGGTACCGCAAAACTTCGAGGTGCGGGGCGAGGTGGTGATGCCGCTGGCGGCTTTTCAGAAGGCCAATGCCGAGCGGGAGGCGCAGGGACTGGCGCCGGCCGCGAATCCGCGGAATTTTGCCGCGGGAACGATCCGCACGCTGGAGCCCAACATCGTCGCGCAGCGCAGGCTCGATTTTTACGCTTATTTTCTGCTCACAGAAAACGGCGTGGACTTGCTGCCGGAGCAGGCGGAAGCGCTCGATGCGCTCACGGCAATCGGCTTCCGCGTCAATCCGCACCGCGAAGCGCTGGCG